>JALHUR010000393.1 GCA_022867325.1 Candidatus Aminicenantota bacterium
CGGGCTCCTCAACCTTTTCACTTTTTTTATGCTGATCCTCGTCCTGGCGTCCAACGTCGTCCTGATGTTCGTCGGCTGGGAAGGCGTCGGGCTCTGCTCGTATCTCCTCATCGGGTTCTGGTTCGAGAAGCCTGCCGCGGCGGCCGCGGGCAAGAAGGCCTTCCTCGTCAACCGGATCGGAGACACGGCCTTCCTCGTCGGCATTTTTCTCGTCCTGGCGGTGACGGGAAGTGCCGAGTTCCAGGATCTTGCCGCGAACGTGATGGGCGGGCGGTTCCCGGCCGGAATGGCCACCCTGGCCGCCGTTCTTTTCTTCATCGGTGCGACGGGGAAATCGGCCCAGGTGCCTCTTTATGTTTGGCTTCCCGACGCGATGGAAGGTCCGACTCCGGTCAGCGCTCTCATTCACGCCGCGACCATGGTCACGGCGGGAGTGTACATGGTCTGCAGGATGAACGCTTTGTTTGCCTTTTCGGGGACCGCTTCCCTGGGGGTCGCCCTCACCGGGGCGGTGACCGCCGTCTTTGCCGCAACCATGGCGCTTACGGAAAACGACATCAAGAAGGTCCTGGCTTATTCCACGATCTCTCAGCTCGGCTACATGTTCATAGGCTGCGGCGTGGGGGCGTACTCGGCCGGCATGTTCCACCTTGTCACCCACGCGTTTTTCAAGAGCCTGCTTTTCCTGGCTGCCGGGAGTGTCATCCATGCCCTCTCCGGCGAACAGGACCTCAGAAAAATGGGCGGGCTCAGAAGATACCTTCCCCGGACTTTTCCATCTTTTTTTATCGGTGCGGCGGCAATCGCCGGGGTCCCGTTCCTCTCGGGGTTCTTTTCCAAGGACGCCATCCTAAGCAGGGCTTTCGCCCAAGGGCAGTACGTCGTCTGGGCCCTCGGACTCGCGACCGCGATCCTCACGGCCTTCTACATTTTCCGGCTGGTTTTCCTGGCGTTCTACGGCGGTGATCGAATGGCCGTAGAGGCCAAGGCTCATATCCACGAATCCCCGTCGATCATGACGGTCCCGCTCGCGGTATTGGCATTCTTCGCCGTCGCGGCGGGTTATATCGGCCTGCCCGCGGTCCTTGGAGATAAAGCTGATCTTTTCGGGCAGTTCCTCGCGCCGGTCTTTGCGAACGTCCCGGAGCACGGCCCGGGAACGGAATGGATTCTGATGTTCTTTTCCACGGCTGCGGCGCTAATGGGCGTCACGGCGGCCTACGTTCTTTATGTCAAAAATCCCCGTATCCCGCACTCTCTCATCTCCAGGTTCCCTGCCCTCTATACGATCGTGAGTCGAAAGTATTATGTGGATGAGGCCTATGACGCAGTCTTTGTCCGGCCGCTCGTTCGAGGCGGAGAAGTCATTTTTGACCATTTTGACAAAAGGGTGGTGGATGGCGCTCTCAACGGCACGGCCGTGGCCGTCGGGGCCTCCGGAAGGGTTCTCAATCTCCTCCAGACGGGGCTCATAAAGGATTATGCCCTCGCCTTCCTTATCGGAGCGGTTCTTTTTCTGGGGTTTTTGTTGATGTAAGTTATGATAGTCCCGATCTTGAGCCTGGTGACGTTCCTGCCCCTCGGGGGAGCGCTCCTCCTCATCTTCTTCCCTGCGGAAAGGACCCGGATGGTCCGGTTTTTTGCCCTGGGCGTCGCGGTCCTGACCTTCCTCCTGTCCCTGGCCCTTTATTTTGGGTTCGATTCAGGAATATCATCTCCCCAATTCGTCGAACAGCGGGCTTGGATCGGTCA
>JALHUR010000394.1 GCA_022867325.1 Candidatus Aminicenantota bacterium
ACCCGCCTAAGCTGACCTTCGCAGTCACTCCCGATCGGGGCTATCCCCGGGTCGATAATGGCCTGGTCGTTCGAAAAGCCGGCGATCCGCCGCTGGGCCTCCTCGACGAGGGCCCGGGCGGTCTGCCGGGTTTCCTCCGCGGTCCGGTTGGCATTCGCGCAGCCCGTCCCGGTCTCGAACCGCTCCGAGGCCATGAGGATGGGCCGGAAAGGCCGGACCGCGCTGAGGTCGAACATCTGGAAGCGGAGCGGCGAGATCGAGTTCAGGACCGGCCTCCGCCCGCCGGCCCGCCCGGGATCGTAGGCCCGGAGGCCGGCCTCGGCGATAGCCGGGTCCGGCGTATCGATGGAGAGGGGTTTGGCCGTGACCGACTGGATCCGGCGGACCAGGTCGGCCATGAATTCGGGGGACCGCGCCCCGACGTTCACGTCGATATAGGCGGCGCCCTTCTCGTCCTGGCCCCGGGCCAGCTCGAGCAGGCCGGGAACGTCGTTCTCGTCGAACAACTTCTTCGTCGAGGGCACGGAGTCGTTGATCGACTCGCCGATGATCGTCAAGCCGGGAATGGCCATGTTGGTATCGCTCCTTCCGCGGGCGAAAATCTCCTCAACTGCGCCCGCTCAAGGTAGCACATCTGAAGGGAGATTCTCAAGCGCTGGCCTGTTTCCTCTTATTTATCTCTGCATGGACGGGGCATGCACGAAGCCGCTAAAAACGTCTCAGTTTTAGTGACTTAGACTAGAAAGACGGGAAACCTAACTACTTGAAAATCAGGGGAAAATAAGGCGTGCCTGAGAGGATTCGAACCTCCGACCTTTGGATCCGGAGTCCAACGCTCTATCCTCCTGGACATATGGGGAAAACCCGATTTCCAGGGGGAAATGTCTTGTTTTCCTTTACGCACCTTTAGTCAGAATTAGGCGGGTTTACGCATTTTTTGTGACACGGCTGTGACACAGGGAGTGGTCTGCATCTCGCAATTCAAGCCGATCTGATACTCCGTGAGCCTACTTTTCTTCACCCTCAGCTTTTTCCTGGATGCCGATTCTAAAATAAATATCTAGCATCCATTTTGGACCAAGACTCAGGGAGTGGATCAATGCTCGAAGCCTGTTGAGACGACGGGATTTTTGCTAGCCGGATTTGGCTATGCTGATGCAACGCCGGGCTTTAGACGTTCGGGGACCGGATTAATCTTCACCCGCACCTCCATTTTCTGGTGACCGAGGGCGGAGTGGACGAGGCCGGGGTCTTCCACCCGATTTCCCGGATCGCCGACGAGCGTCTGGCGGAACTCTTCGCCCGGGAGGTGCTGGCCGATTTGGTCCGCAAGGAGCTACTGAGTCCCGAGTGGGCTGAGCGGATCCTTTCCTGGCGGCACACGGGCTTCTCAGTCCATAGCCGGGTGAGGGCCAATACCAAACCGGAGGCCGAGCGGGTCGGAAAGTACATGATCCGGACGGTGCTGTCGTTGGAGAGGCTCTCGTTTCTGGAGCCCGAAGGCAAGGTCGGTTACCGATAGGATCAAAACGCGGCCGAATGGATTTCTCCGTGGTCGATCGTATCATCGGCCACCTTGAGCTTACCTTTGTGGCCGATAGGCCCCCGCCTTGCAGTCCTCATGTCTTCCATGAGGGCCGCCGCCTCAGGTCGCCCCGCAGGAGCTCTTGATGGCCGCGGATCCCCCGGCCGAATATTTCTCATAAAGCTCTCTTATGCCGGAGGGGGAGGTCCGGGTGATTTCCGGCTCATCGGGCGGCGCTGACGGCTTCCGGGTTGCCCGTCCGCGCTCTCCAGGCGTCCTTGACATGTTCCCGGCCCTGATTTATGCTTCCTCATGATGGTTAGATGGGTCAATGGGAACAAAGATGCTCCAAAGATGTCCCCTCGGCCAGCGCAGCCGAAAAGGAAACTCTTATCCTTACGAGACGAGGCCCAGCACGGCCCGAGGAAACAAATGATAGGGTATTTTTTTCCTTTTAATCGGCCTCGTCAATCTCATGGCGTTTGTTAGCCTCAAGTCCAATGAACTTTTGGACTTTGTCTCCAATCCAACGCACTTCCATGTCGACCTTTCCTGCGTACCTGCCAAGGCCGATATGGACAACCTGATCGTCACAGCTTGAGTATCCACGCATGCCGGCGACCTCCCGCACGAAAATCTTCCCATCCGCCTTGACGGTGACCCGTGAGCCGTATGCCATGCGATTGGCATGCCGGCCGCCGTGGAGCTTAATCTCAATCCAATTGGCTGTCGCCGGAATTTTTCCCCTATCGATCAACTTGTTCTCGTAGAGAAGCAGTCCCCGGTTTCCATCAAAGACAAACCAATCGAGATCGCCGTCGTTGTCGAAGTCGGCGACGGCCTGTGCGCTGGCGTTATACGCAAAGGCTCCTGTGCGAAAGGTCACCTCCCTGAACGAGCCGTTTCCGACCCCCTCGTAGAGCTGATTCACCCAGATTCGGTAGCAATTGGTCATGGACAAATCGAGAGCGCCGTCATTGTTGAAGTCGGCGAGCAATGGGTCGGTGTTCGTCTCGCGATACACAAGGCCCGAAACGAGCGTGTTGTCCTGGAAGGCATGACCCGTGTTCAGGTATACACGCGAGAGGTCCGAGACGTTCCAAAAGGGCCGTGGATGAGCCAAGTTCGCACACACAAGATCGAGGGTCCCGTCTCCATTGAGGTCTCCCCAAGCGGCTCCGGAGGTATATCCCCAAAATGTCTTGCCCTCGTGAACGCCTCGCCATCCCTCGACCCCATGATCCGGTCCCTCTGACATCTCCGGCCGCTCGTCAGCGACGAACCAAGGCGCCGCGGCGCATTGGACAAAGGCTGTTTTGTTCTTTTCCGAGATATTCCGCCACAACGTATTGCGATTGAGCGGCCTGAAGTAGTTCGATACGTAGATGTCGGTGCGCCCGTCGTTATCATAATCGCCTGGACTGACACCCTGGCCATACTGCATGATATCGTCGCCCGTAAACCCCCACGCCTCCGTGACGTCCTCGAACGTTCCGTCCCCTTTGTTACGTAGCACGACGTCGGGAGTGCTGACACCCATGCCTGTTTCGGGGAGGACGATCCTTCCGCTTCCGAGTTTCTCGCTGCCGGCCAGATAAACGTCGATGAACCCATCTCCGTCACCGTCAAAAAGGCCGAGCGCCGCGGGATTATCTGCGACCGTTGCCGATGGCGAGAGCACGGGTCTGAAAAGCCGCTCCTGGGTCTGCAGTGTGACGCCGAACTTGTCCGGCCCTGCGACAATGACATCGACCAAGCCATCGTTATTGATATCGGCAAGAGCTCCGCAAGTGCCTTGAATATTGACACACAAATCTTCATCGACGCGTTTGAACTTGCCGCCGCCTCTAAGATTGCGCCACAATCCATGATCCGGGATCAGCACATCGGCGTAGCGGTCGCCATCGTAGTCCCCGAGTGCGATTCGATTGTAATCGCCAAACGCTGTCCGCAGACCACATTCCTCAAAACCCGTTCTTCTGACGAGCTCGAAGCGGATATTCGTTTCGGGCTGGTCTTTTAGTAATGGGTTCGCTGCCGTATCGGTCGCAAGCCCACTTTCGATAATACTATAGGCGAGCAACGGCTCGTCCCCAATGAAGCGCATGATCTGCGCTTGGACTGCCGGATTGGCCAGGCGGATGCCTTTCGCCTCCTCTTCCCTCCAGGACTTCATAAAATCATAATATTTCTTCGCAAGATCTATGCCTTGGCGCCTGTCTTCCGACTCTTTGGAAGAGACAAATCCGATTGTGAAATATACAACACTTCTTAATAGGGCACGCCGGGGCCTCCTCTCCTCATCTGGGAGCGCCGGATTAGTCATGGCGAGCAAAAACGATTTGGGAGACTCCCATATCGAAGATATCTGCTTTTCATCCTTTTTCCATAGTTCCAGAGCCTTCTTCCGTTGACCGGTTTCCATCAAGCCCCAGAAGTAGCTTGCTCGAATCAGATGCTCCTTCCGGGTGCCATTTTGCATGCCCTCTAATGGCCCGTAGAGTCGGACTAGCTCATCGCCCGTGATCGTTTCCCAGCCATACGCATTGGAGACCTTGTCGAGGATAAGATCAGCGGCTTCATTAAGCGGAAGCGTTTTGGGATCGACGCCAACTTTTACCAGCTTGTCCAGAAGTCTCGCCGTTTCAAATAGGTTGGATTCATTTATGGCGGAGTTCAATTTGGACCGGAGCACTTCAACGTTCTCTCTATTCCGGCACATCGTCGAGAAAATACAGGTCAAAAAAATAGCAAGAAATGCTGACGTAATTTTCGTTTTCAAGCGATAGGAGTTTCCTTTTTCCGTGACGTGACGAATTTCTGCTTCGGACAATGAATCTACCCTCCTAACCATGCCGGAAGTATATCGTTGGCCGCGCGGCGCAGTCAACTGCCCCGGAAATCAGCGCTTGAAGAGCCGGTGGGGGGCACCCCCCCCGCACCTGGGGCAGACCATAAGGTCAAGGGATAAAAAACGATCAACGGATGGCAGCAAGGGACACGGAATCAAGCCAGGTCCGCCCATCACCCACCAGCGCATACCCGTAGTCGATCGTTTCCGCCTCCAGGGGGACATCCCCGACGATCTCGACCTCTCGCCATTCTCGGGATGTGATCGGCCTGTCAGCCATATTGTCATAGAACGCCACGTCCTGGCCCTTCTTCATGACCCGCAGCCAGAGATAAGCCCGGTTGCCCGGACCCATGACGTCTGCCCGTAACTATAGGGATTTGCTTTTCCGAGCCGCTCCCGAATCGCCTCGCTTCGAGCTTGAGACCGCCCCTTCCCATCACAAAAAGAAGGATATCCCGGCCGCGGGCGGGTGTCAAGAACTCGACATGGAGGGATCTGAGCGTCGGCGGACGGATTGACCGTGCGGCCGGCCAAGAAAACGGCCCGACGAGGCAAGACCTCTCCGTCCCCCTCCCGACATCATCCGCTAGCTGTAGTCCCAGAAGCCCTCGACCTCCAGCAGGGCGACCTGCTGGAAGACCTGGGCCGGCGGCGGCCTCTCGGCCGCAAACGTCAACTCCAGGTGACGGATGATCCGGTCGACGACGGCATAGTCTGTCAGGAAGGCCACGACCTTCATCCGGCCTCCGCATTTCGAGCAGATCATCGGGTCCACCTCGAAGACCTTCCGAATTAGGGCCGCCCAGCCTTTGGAAGGAAGCCGCCGGAGCTCCTCCTCAACGATCCGGAGCGCCGAGGCACTCAGCCTCGCCTTCTTGACCTTCCCCCGGTGGGCATTGGCGTACAGCCCATAATAGCGGACCATGACCTGGCCCTTGTCGGGAATATGAGAGGTCACCCGGGCGATAAACTCCAGATAATCCATCGTCTCCTGCCCCGCGCCGTTCTCACCATACCGGTAACCAACTTTTCCCTCGGGTTCCAGAAATGGCTTGATAAGAATTTGCTTTTTCCCCGGCGGGGTGAATGGCCGCTCCATGCAGTAAAGATTCCCGCGGCAAGCCGCGGGGTATTCTTCAAAGGCTTCGATAACCGCGGCCCGGAAGGGCGAATCAGGTCGAGAAAACGTCAATAGCCGTTGCCGCTCGTCGGAGGCAATGGGAAACGCACGGGTACGAGGCCACCCCGAGGCGAAGCAGCGGCAGGAGCCCTAATATTCGAACATGTGTTCTGTGCCAGTTGATCAGATCTTCGGATTCGGACAGGCAGATGGCGGTTCCAGAAGCCGGTCCGCCGGCTAAACTTAGCTTGTTGGGCCGGTCCAGCCGGATGAATTTTCGGGGAGGGCGGCATGTCCGTCGAGAACATGCGGGCTCTGACCGGAATCCGTCTGGCCGAGGACGGCTCCGCGGGCGAACTGCGGGTCGAGATCACCTCCCCGGATCATGCTTACACCCGGTCCCTTCCCAAAAAATTCGCCTATGGGACGGACGTGAACGTGGAGAACATCGACCCCCTCGATCCGACCTTGCGCCGGGATTTGCCGGGCTTCCGCATCGCCCCCCGCTTCTGGAGCGACGATCCGGGGGCGAAGACGTGCCGGATCGGCCCTTCGGTGTTCTGCTGCCCAATCGCCGCCGATACGCTCAGAAACACGTCGAGTTCGTCGGCTACCCGGTGCCCTTCGACGTGAAGGACCCGCCCCGGAAAGGTGTCTTGACCGGAATCGGCCAATAAATTATGCGGCCGTCACGTTGAGCGCAATCGAATGTATATTCCTTAAAAATTCAAATATCCGTCCCCCATAGCCAACGAATAGCTCGTGCTTCGTCCACCGGCAGTATCTCTAGCCAGGATATCGTGCTTCATGAGTTCAACGATGTCCCGATGCGCTGTGTCTTGAGAGCATTTGGCCAGCTTTGCCCATTTGGTTGAAGTGAGCTTGCCCTCCAAGGTCCTGTCCAACAGTTTGTTCAACATCAAGCGCTGCCGCTCGTTGAAGGCCAAGTGGACATGCGTCTTCCAGAACCGATCTTTCAGAAAGACGGTGGCGAGCGAGGCTTCCGTTCCTGCAATAGCTCGGGTCAGGCATCCCAGGAACCACTGCATCCAGTTCGTAATATCGAGAGTGCCTTTTTGTGCCAGCTCGAGGGCATTATAGTATTTCTTGCGCTCCCTGCGAATTTGCGTCGACATGCTGTAGTAGCGCCGCGAGCTGTTTTCGGATCGGGCCAGCGCCCAATCCGCGATGGCGCGGGCGATGCGTCCGTTGCCGTCGTCGAAGGGATGGATGGTCACAAACCATAGGTGGGCTTTCGCGGCTCTCAGCACCGGGTCTATTTCACCGGTCCGATTCGCCCAATCGAGGAACGCGGCCAATTCGGATTCCAAACGATTGGCCGCCGGCGCCTCGTAATGGACGCGCTCGCGGCCGATCGCGCCGGACACGACTTGAATTGACCCCTTGGCGTCGTCCCGCCAAGCACCCACCCGGATGTTCGATGACCTGTCGGGAAACAAGGCCGTATGCCAACCGCATAGGCGTTCTTTGGTCAGAGGCTGGGCAAAGTTCTGCGTTGCTTCGAGAATCATTTGCACCACGCCGTCCACGCGGCGATCCGAGGGCAAAAGGCCTGCGATGTCCATGCCCAACCGGCGCGCAATAGAAGATCTCACCTGGTCGGAATTTAATATCTCGCCTTCGATTTCGCTGGATTTTACAACATCGTCCGTCAATGTCTGCAGTACGGCCTCATCGCGTTGGGAAAAGCCGAGGCTCTCCATTCGCCCAATAAGACGCCCCTGCCGCAGACGCACTTCGGCCAGCGGCGTGGACAGTGCTTCTTGATCCCAACAAAAATGGGGCCAGTCAGATAGTTGGTGTATGTATTGGCTCATTCTCCGCACATTCTGCGTATATTATATCCATATTCTCCGTAGATTTCAAGCGACAATATCCGCACATAAAGCGGAGATTAACAGCCTTATTCTCCGCACCTGGAAAAATTCGAGAAATCACGCGGGGAAATTTCCGTCACTATTTTTTTTGAACTCTTAAAAATTATCGAGCGGCTGTGATCAGCGATAATTATTTCTCCCACCCGCTCGGCCTCGGGCTTCGTCTTGGCCTGGACCAGGCTGCCAAGGGCGAGCCTTTGGCTCGCCACTCGCCCGCGTCCTTATCCACGGGCGAAGATCTCCGCCAGCCGCGCGTCGTCCATCCGCGGGATCAGATGGAAAACCCCCTCATCATCCGTCCCGCCCTCGGTCACCAGGAAATGGAGGTGGGGGTGACAGGAGCTTACGCTTGTACTTGAAGAAGACCCGCAGCGTCTTGGGTATGGTGAAGACGACTTGGCGATGGGGCACGTCCAGAAACGGGGATTGCCGCAATCGAGGTACTTCTCAACGACCTCTTCAGCGTTGACGCCCGACCAGGAGAATGGAAACGGCGGGGCTCAGCGCGCCTGTATGTCAAAGGTCAGCAAACTCAGACTCGGAGGCCCAGGCTCAAGAACAGCAGCAGGAACAGCGTCGTCACCGCCGTGAAGATGAGGGAAAAGACGAAGGCGATGCGGATAACCTTGTTCTCCTCGCCCAGCCGGTCGATGGAAGCAGCGGCGTTCTGGAGCTTGGCCGGGGAGATGACGCTGGCCAGCCCCGCGCCGAAAGCCAAACCGGCCGTGGCCAGGATGATGCCGGCCACACCCCAGTCCAGGTTC
>JALHUR010000395.1 GCA_022867325.1 Candidatus Aminicenantota bacterium
CCAAGGAGGCGGACCCTGCCGCCGTCGGGACGCCGGAGACCTTCCAAGCATTCGACGGTCGTCGTCTTGCCGGCGCCGTTGGGTCCGACCAAGCCGAAGATCTCGCCCCGCCCGACCGTGAAGGAGAGGCCGTCCACGGCCGCGACCGGACCGTAGTTCTTGCGGAGGTCTTCAACCACGATGACGTCTTGTCCGTTGTTCGCCATGGTCATCTTCCGTCCTACCTTCTCCTAATACGGACTTGCCGCGCCGAAAGTTTTCGGATGCGATCTTTATATAGACGAATCGCTATCTTCCGTCAATCGATAAATAGGGCTTTATTTTTACCGCCGTTCTTTGCTATGATAAGGCTATCAAGGAGGGGCCCATGGCTATTTTCAAAGACAGAGTCAAGGATGTTTTTCCGGTCGTGCCCGGGCATGTCGAGAACATCTTGCGGTTTTTTTCGGAGCTGAAAGCCGCCCATATCGTCATGCCCCCCGAATTGTCCACCCTGATGAAAAAAGCGGATATCTCCTGCGGCGAGCTCGTCAAGCTGCTGGGCATCGCCTCGCTGTTTGAGAGAACCGGACCCTGTCCGACCGAACTGCCGCGTCGCTGAGAGGTTTCAATCCCCTTCGCGGGATTCCACGGACGTTAGTCCGTGGAGGAATAGCGAATTCCCCGCTTCGGGGACAGGCGCTCCGCCGCCTGCAATGGGTAGATCCCACGGACATAAATCCGTGGAGCTTCAGGGGCGTTCGGGGCTGATTGAGGGCGGCCGGTTACGGGAAATCGGGAAACAAGGAGGACTGCCATGGGCAAACGAAAGAAAAAAGGGAAGCCTTACTCGGCGGAGCTCGTCAAGGGGATGGATGCCATCGCGACTTTTCTGGAAAAGGTCAAGAAGCCTTCCCCCAGGGACCCGCTCCTCAAAGATTACATTGAAGCCCGAAAGGCGTGCGGGCTAATCATCAATTCCGTGGGTGATATCGTGGACCTGCGGCTCGGGGACGGGTGCCAGGGAGAATTGCCGCGCCGGACCGTGCGCTGACCTGAAACACGGTTTTTTCCGGTGGAAGGATCGCCGCGGCCGCCCCGCGACGGGATGGAATTCTCCGCGCTCACTCTTTATCTGACCGAACGCTGTAATTTTCGCTGTTCTTATTGTTATCAGCTGCCGGGTCGGCGGACGATGACGCCTGCTGTCTTGGACCGGGCCCTCGATGTCTTCCTGCCTTATCTGGCAGCTGAGGCCGAGATCCATTTCTTCGGAGGGGAGCCGCTCCTTGCGTTCGACCTCATCCGCCGAGCGGTCAGGGCCGTAGAAAGAAAGAATGGAAGCCGCCGTAAGATCCGGTTCGGGCTGACGACGAACGGCAGCCTTATTACGGATGACATTCTCGCATTTTTCCGCGATCACCGATTTCGCTTGCTCGTGTCTTTCGACGGTCTTGCCCAGGACGTCGGCCGCAAACAGGAGAGCGCAGCAACGGTCCTGCTCGCGCTGGAGCGCTTGGTCGGCGCCCCTGAGATTCAAGTCGGGACGAACTCCGTGTTTACTCCAAGAACCGTCCGCTATTTGTCCCGCTCCGTGCGGCTCATTCACGAGCTCGGCGTCGGAGACATCCATCTCGCTTTCTCGAACCTGGAGCCCTGGCCCGAGGCCGCCCTGGGGGCGCTGAGCAAGGAGCTGGCGGCGGCCCGGCGCTTCGCCGGCACCTGGAGGAAAAGGACAGGGCGCATTCCGCTGGGCGAATTCCGACCGGGCCCGGAACGGAGAATTTTCGCTTGCGGCGGCGGCACAAACAGAATGGCTGTAGCCCCGGACGGATCGGTCTGGGGCTGTCATCTTTTTGTCGATCATTTCCGCGGGAAGAGGAATTCGGCGGAATCCCGGTCGTATTCGTTCGGACGTATCGACCGGTTCGTTCCTGATCAGGGGAAGAAAATTTCGGATGTCGTCTCCCGGTACGGGCTTCTGCGGATGACCAGGTTCAGTACGCCCGATACGGCTTGCTTGGCCTGTCGCGAGGTCGAAGATTGTGCGATCTGTCCCCTGGATGCGGCCGCACCGAGAACCGAAATCGGACGAATCCCGAGCTGGACTTGCCGCATCGCAAAAGCGCTGAGGACGGAGAGGGAGAAATTCTTGGAGTCTAAGACCCTTTCAAGGCCTTGAGTCGAGACCGCGCCTCGACGGGTTCGGGACGTCCGGCATCGGCGTCCCGCCAGAGATTCAGAAACTTCTCATAGGCAAAGACGGCCTTGTCCTTGACGCTCCCGGCTTCGTAGAGACGGCCCAATCGATAAAAAGCCAGGGCGAACAGGTCGCCCCAGCGAAGTCGGCCGGTCGTCAGAGCCGTCAGTCTCTCATAGGCGCCGATGGCCTTATCCGGCAATCCCGCCCGCTCATAGCAACGGCCCAGTCCCTCGAAAAATGGGGCTTGATCGTCGAAGTTGTCGATCTGCTGTGAGAGGCGTGAAACCGCTTTCTCCTGCCATTCCACCGCTTGGGCGGCGGCATTTCGTTTAAGCGCAATGGCGGCACGAAGGTTTTCATAGTATCTCAGGTGAGCGACGCAACCCGTCCGGTTGATCAAGGCGTGGAGCTCCTCCGCGGTCCGTTCCGCTTCGGCCAGTCGGCCGGCTCCAGCCAGGGCAAGCCCGCCGAGCTCGAGGGCCTGCTTTTTTTCTTGGATGTAGCGGATCTCCTCGGCGGTCTTAAAAGCGGCCCGGGCCAAGGCCTTCGCTTCCTCCCAACGGCCCTGCTCGAGCTCAAGACGGGAGAGGAGAAGACAGAAATCGACTGTCTGGGGCAGTTTATTGGCTTTATTCGACACTTCCAGGCCCAAGGCAGCCTCGTTCCGGGCCTCCTTGAAACGTCCCTGGAGGAGGAGGAGATCGGCCATCCAGAACCGTCCTTTACACTGTCCTGTGGGACTACGGCTGTTCCGGAGCTGTTCATAGACGGAGCGAGCGGCCGGCAGATCACCCTTGAGCTGAAGGATATGTCCTTCGAGTTCGAGATGTTTGTGATCTTGGGGTTCCATGCCGAGAATCTGCTCCATCTCTTGACTCGCTTGGTCGAACCGGCCCGTGACTGTGTTGAGTAGGGCGAGGCGCCAAGAGAGCATCGGGGAGTGGGGAAACAGGGCCTGTTGCGACTGGACGAGCCCGATCGCCTTGTCGTATCTTCCTAGCCCGGAGTCAATGTAAGCCAGGTTTTCAATGGCCAATTCGGACCGGGGGTTAAGGTCGAGCACGTATTCGAACTCCCGCTCGGCCTCGTCCCACTGTTCGGAGTTCCTGTAGATGGAGCCGAGCAGGGCGTGACCCTCCTCGTCGTTGGGGTAAAGCTCGAGGAGCCGCCGATAGCTTTCTATGGCGCTTTGGGGCGACTCGTCCAGGATGTATGAGGCGAATCCCTGGATGAGGTAACGTTCCCGGATCGAGACGTTGTTGAGAAGGGCTAGCGCCTTCCCGATCTGGATCCGGGCTTGCCGAGTGTCACCCAGATAATTGAAATTATCGGCCATCTTTTTATAGGCCAGGGCGAAATTGGGATCGGCGGCGACCGCCCGGGACAGGGCCTGGTTGCTCTCCGCGAACCTTTCCTCGAGATAGAGGCGTTTTCCATCCATATACTCGCGGAGGGCCTCCAGCGAAGTCGTCGTGATCTGACCCAACTCCCGATCGTAGTCGGTGGCGATCTCGGACTGGGACAGCCGAAGCGCCGTCTTGAGCTTTCGGGTCAGGTCATCGACCATGACGAGCAGGTCCTGGCCGTCGACGCTGGCCGTATCCATTATTTCGCTCGCCTTCGCCTTGCAGACTTTGACGCTAAGCCGGAACATGTCCCCGGGCCGGGCGAAACTGGGTAGGACAAAATATTCGATGCCTTCGTCTTCGGTGATCCGGTCGAGAACTTCGGTCGACTGCTGGTTGGAATCGAGCCGTCCCATGTCCTTGAGGATCCGGTTGATCCGGTCGTCGGGCAGGACGCCCAGGTACCGGGACTGGGCGAGGTCGATGGACAGCAGGTCCTGGATCATCGCCCGCCAGTGGTCCAGAGACGGGTCTCCGGTGAGGTTGACTGCATCCAGGACGGCGACCGAAATCCTCTTGAGGGGCGAGCGAAAGGCGGATTCGGCGGGCCGCTTTGCCTTCGGGACGAAGGTCCTGACGGCGACGACGGCCAAAAACAGGAGGGCCAACGACAAGGGAACGAGCCAGAGGAGTCTGCCACCGAGACGCCGCGATGACCGGTATCGGGCGGCCGGTTCCATCTTTTTCAGATCGTCCAGGACTTCCTCGAAGGATTGGTAGCGGTCCTCCCGGTTCTTGGCCAGACACTTGAGGACGATTTTCTCCAGGGCCACCGGAACGGACGGATTGAGGCGGGAGGGCGGGGCGGGCGTTTCGGCCAAGTGTTTGCGAGCCAGCTCGTGGTCGGTCGCGGCTTGGAAAGGCTCCCGGCCCGTCAGCATTTCGTAAAGCACGACGCCGAACGAGTAGATGTCCGACCGTGGATCGGCCGGAGCTCCGCGCGCTTGCTCGGGGGAGAAATACAGGGGCGTCCCGATGATGCCGGTCGGCTCGCCGGACTCTCCGGCGGATCTGAGCGTCGCCAGCCCGAAATCCGTGACGAGGACGCGGCCGCCGGGATCGATCATGATATTCTGGGGCTTGAGGTCCTGGTGGACGATGTCCTTGCGGTGGGCGGCCCGGAGCGCCTCTCCCACCTGGAGCGCGATCTTGAGGGCCGTGTCCACGGACAGGGCGCCCGAGAGGCGGATCAGGGATTTCAGGTCCTCGCCCTTGATGAAGTCCATCGAGACGTACTTGATACGGCCGACCTCCCCCAGGTCGTGAATGCGGACGACGTTTTCATGGGAGATAGAGCGGGCCAGGATGATCTCTTTCTTGAAGCGGTCGATGATGTCCGGGTCGGCGGCGAGCTCGGGGCGTATCATCTTGAGGGCGACCGTCGTCCCCAGTTCTTTATCCTCGGCTTTGTAGACGCGGCCCATTCCTCCGCTTCCGACCTCCTCGATGATCCGGTAGCGCTTGCCGAAGGCGGAGCCGGGGGGGAAGTGGGGCGCCGCCTGCGGAGGGGTCGCCGGATGCTTTTCGCCCGAGGGGGGAGGATAGGGGAGTGTCTCATGGGCGTGGGGGAGCGGCGCGCCGCAGCGGCGACAAAAACGGCTGTCGTCGGGATTGGCCTCCCGGCAGCTCGGGCACGTCTGGAGCCGTCCTTCGTCCCCCACGCCGTCAATAATAGGGTGATGTCGGCGGGAAGTCAACGCCGATCGCGTCTCGACGCTCCTAATGTCAATTCAGGGTGACGCGGGGCGGGCCGATGGCTTATAATTCCTAAAGGGACCATCCCATGACCCGAGTTACGGCGGCGATTATCAAAAAAGGCGGCAAGGTCCTGATCGCCCGCCGGAAGCCGAGTATTTCCAGCGCGGGCCTTTGGGAATTCCCGGGCGGCAAGATCGAGCCGAACGAAACGCCGGAAAGATGCCTGGAGCGCGAGCTCAAAGAAGAGTTCGACATCAAAGCCCGGGCCGGCCGGCTTGCGGCGACCGGCCGGGGCGTTCTCAAGGAGGGCCCCTTTGAGCTCCTGGCCTTCGAAGTCGAACACCTGTCGGGCGAGTTCAGGCTTCATTCCCACGACGAAATACGCTGGGTCCTGCCAGAGGACCTGGCGGGATACGAGCTTCCGCCCGCCGACCGCGAAATCGTCGCAGAGCTTCTGAGGTCGCGATCATGAACGAACCCGTCCTGGTCCTTCATAAAGGCAAGGACAAGGCCGTCCGGAACCGGCATCATTGGATTTTTTCGGGCGCCGTTAAGCGCCTCCCGTCCGGTATCGAACAAGGCGCGCTGCTGCCGGTGATGAGCGCCGAAGGCGAGCTCTTGGGGCATGCCTACATCAACACGAAGTGCTCGATCCTGGCCAGGATGGTCAGCTTCGGAGCCGAGCCGCCCCTCGAAGCCGTCCGCCGAAATATCGAGCGGGCCTGGGTCCTGCGGGGGCGTCTTTTCGGCCACGACACGAACGCTTTCCGGGTCGTCCACGGAGAAGGAGACGGCCTGCCCGGCCTGGTCGTGGATAAGTACGCCGATGTCTGTGTTCTTCAGGTGGCGACCTTGGGCATGGAGAAACTCAAGCCCCATGTCCTCGAAATCCTGCGGGGCCTTATCAGGCCGCGGGTCATCTATGAGAAATCGAGCCTGCCGTTGCGCCACGAGGAAGGCCTGGCCGATTTCGAGGGAGCCCTCCAGGGAAAGCTGAGCGGCCCGGTCGAGATCGTCGAGAGCGGGCAGCGCTTCCTCGTCGATATCGCGGAATCGCAGAAGACGGGTTTTTTTCTCGACCAGCGGGAGATGAGGCGGTTGGTCGCCCTGTTCAGCCGAGGCCGCCTGGTTCTGAACGCTTTCGCTTATACGGGAGCGTTTTCAGTCTACGCGCTTAAGGGGGGAGCCCTGCGGGTCGACGCCGTCGACACTTCGGCGCCGGCCCTCGAGCTCGGCCGCCGGAACATCGGACTCAACGGGCTGGACGAATCCAAGGCCCGATTCGAGGCGGCCGATGTTTTCGCTTTCTTGAGGCGCAAGAACCTGGATTACGACTTCATCATCCTCGACCCGCCGGCCTTCGCCAAGAAGAAGAACGACGTCATCCCGGCCTGCCGCGGCTACAAGGACATCAACCGCCTGGCCATGCTGAGCCTCCCGCCCGGCGGGCTGCTCATGACCTTTTCCTGCTCCCATTTCGTGGACGAGACGCTCTTCCGGAAGGTCCTGTTTCAGGCCGCGCGAGAGGCGGATCGCACGGTCAAGATCCTTCAAAAGCACCGGATGGCCCTTGACCATCCCGTAAACATCTACCATCCCGAAAGCGAATATCTTAAAGGATTCCTGCTCCATGTCGACTGAGACAAAGGGGGCGGAAAGGAGACGATGATGGCCGCTAAATATTCCGTGAGCCGGATCGGCGCCTTCGGCCAGTGCCGGCTCCAGTACAAGTACCGCTACATCGACCGGCTTCCCTCGGAGATGGAGACGATCGAGGCCTTCATGGGATCGCGCGTCCACGAGGCTTTGAAGGAGCTTTACGACCTGGTCAAGAACCGCCGGATCGAATCCAAGGACTGGCTCCTGGCCTGCTATGACGAGCTCTGGGAGAAGAACTTCAGCGGATCGGTCAAGGTCGTCAAGAAGGATCTGGGCGCCGACGATTATAGGAAGAAGGGGAGGGCCTGCCTGTCCGATTACTATGACGAGTACAGTCCGTTCGATAAGGCCAAGGTCGTCAGCACCGAGGAGACCATCTCCTTCACGCTCAGGGACGGCGACCAGGAATTCCAGTTTGGAGGCGTCCTGGACCGTCTCGACTGGAACGACCGGGAGGGGATGTTCGAGATCCACGATTACAAGACATCGGGGAGTCTCATGACCAAGGAGGAGGCCGACGCGGACATCCAGCTTCCCGTCTATCAGATCGCGATCGCGTCGCGCTGGCCCGAGGCGAAGGAAAAGGCCGGGCTTATCTGGCATTATCTCCTGTTCAACAAGCAGGTCGAGTCGTCCAGGACGACGGCCCAGCTCGAGGCGCTCGAGAAGGGCATGATCGGCAAGATCCGCGAGATCGAATCCTGCGCCGATTTCCCCCCGAACCGGAGCGCCCTCTGCGAGTGGTGCGGCTACCAGGCCGTCTGCCCGGAATGGAAGCATCTCAGGGCCGTCGAATCGCTCGAGCCCAACGAATACCTCAAGGACCCGGGCGTCGTCCTGGTCGCCAAGTACGCCGAGCTCGAAGCGCGGAAGAAAGATCACCAGGATGAGATCGCCCGGATCGAGGCCGAGCAAGACAAAGTCAAGGAGGCGGCCCTGGCCTTCGCCGAGAGGGAGAAGGTCAAAGTCATCGACGGGCCGGGCTATCAGCTCGCGGTCAGCGTCAAGGAGGAGCTGGCGGCGCCCCTCAAGAAAGAGGACGAGGTCCGCTGGAGGAGTCTGCGGGACCTCCTCATCGCCGAGAAAAAATATACCGACGTCTCGACCGTGAACAACTTCATGCTCATGAGCCGACTCCGGGATTGGCCGAAGGATCTCTTGGAGAAAATAAAGGCGTTCCTCGTCCGGCGCGTGACCAAAGAGGTCTATCTGCGGAAAAAGGGCTAAGGGGCAAGCCTTAGAAACGGGTCCTGTCGCGGCACACCCCCGCCGTCCTCACGAGACACTTTCTGATCAAGACTCAAGGGTTGACCTGGGCATCTAACGTTGCGGGCGGCGGGGGGCCCCCAGCCGCGCCACCCCTTTCTAAGGTTTGTCGAGCGGGTCAGCGTTTGATCCAGGCGGCGATGTCCTCGACGACGTAAGGCGCCACGTTCCCCGCCGTCTGTGTATACTCGGCGGGTGTCGGAATGCCCTTACCCTCGATGAAGAGATGGTTGAGCTTCGGGTAGAGCTTGAACTCGACGTCGCTCCGTCCGGCCAGCGCCTTTTTCCAGTTCTCGAAATCCTCGATCGTGACCTGGTAGTCCCGGCTTCCCTGGAGGAGGAGGAGCGGCTTTGAGACTTTCTTAACGGTCTCGGCGGGCCGGTACTCCCTCAAATCGAGCCAGTAGCGGGGCGCCGCGTTCAGGATGCGTTCATCTTTTCCCGTATCGGCCTCGGTCAGGCTTTTAATCCGCGCCGCCTGCGCTTTGATCTCATCGAGTTTGACCCTATCGTCGTCGGAGAGCGAACCGTCGAGCCCGAACAGATAAGTCATCTGTTGAACGTAGGTGTCTTCGAGAGCTCGGGTCAGCCCGGCCATGATGATGAACCCGGCGGCGTTGTCGGCGCCGGGCGCGAGGGCGATCCTCGGCATGAGCATGCCGCCCAGGCTGTGCCCGAGGATGAAGACCTTGTCCTTGGCGATCTTCGGCGTCGCCCTCAGCAAGGCGAGGCCGGCCAGGCTGTCGTCGATCGTCTCCTCCCTGACCGTGAGAGATGCCAGGAGCTTGGGATCGGCCATGAGCTTGGTCCCGTAAGTCCTGGTTCTCTTGTCGTAGCGCAGGACGGCGATACCGCGCGAAGCCAGTCCCCAGGCCAAGTCGCGGAACGGTTTGTTGGGGCCGATCGTCTCATCGCGGTCGTTGGGGCCGGAGCCGTGGACGAGGACGAGGGCGGGGAAGG
>JALHUR010000396.1 GCA_022867325.1 Candidatus Aminicenantota bacterium
AACTCCTCAAGGAGAGCTTGGAGGAGGAGGGGCACGGACATGATTGAGCGTCTTGTCGCCTTTTCCCTCAGGCAGAAAGCCCTCATCCTCGTCACCGTCCTGTTCATGGCCGGGCTCGGCGTTTGGTCCTTCCTCCGTCTCCCGATCGACGCTTTCCCCGACGTCACCAACATCCAAGTCGAAGTCATCTGCTCGGCGCCCGGCCGTTCCCCGCTCGAGGTCGAAAAGTTCGTGACCTATCCGGTCGAATCGGCCCTCCGCGGGTTGCCGCATTTGACCGGGCTCCGCTCCGTCTCCAAGTTCGGCCTGTCGGTCATCACGGCCGTCTTCGAAGACGGCGTCGACATCTTTTTCGCCCGCCAGCTCGTCCTGGAGCGGCTGATCGGCGCCCGGGACGCCCTGGCCGATGACGTCGACGTCGAAATGGGTCCGGTCGCGACGGCCATGGGCGAAATCTACCAGTACACGATCGAGGAAGGGACGTTAGGCCCCCCCGACCAGGCGCGCCTGACCGAGCTCCGGACCCTCCAGGATTGGGTCGTCTCCCCGATGTTGAAAACCGTGCCCGGCGTCAGCGAGGTCAACTCCTTCGGCGGCTATATCAAGCAGTATCAGGTCGTGGCCGACCCGGACCGCCTCCAGAAGTACGATATCGCCCTGGCCGACGTCGTCGAAGCCCTCCGCCGGAACAACCAGAACGTGGGCGGAGGCCTCATCCAAACGACCTCCGAACAGTACTTGGTCCGCGGGCTGGGCCTGCTCAGGGACGTCGACGACATCCGGAGCGTCTCCGTCAAGACATGGCGGGGCGTCCCCGTTCTCATTCGGGACGTGGCCGAAGTCCGGGTCGGGGCGGTCGTCCGCCAGGGCGCCTCGGTCAAGAACGGAGAGCGCGAGGTCGTGGGCGGGATCGTCATGATGCTCCGCGGCGCGAACGCCCGAGATGTCGTCGAGGGCATCGAAGCCAAGGTCGCCGGGATCAACGGCAGCCGCGTCCTGCCGGCCGGCATGGCCATCGTCCCTTTTTATAAGCGCTCCGACATCGTACGGCAGAGCGTCCATACCGTTACCGATGCCCTGCTCGTCGGCGGCCTCTTTGTCGTTTTCATCCTCTACCTCTTCCTGCGCAACCTGCGGGGCGCCGTCATTGTCATCGCCGCGCTCCCCCTGGCGGCCCTGGCGACCTTCATCATCATGAAGCGGGCCGGCCTGACCGCCAACCTTATGTCCCTGGGCGGATTGGCGATTTCGGTCGGCATGATCATCGACGCGACCATCATCCAGGTCGAGAACGTCCAGCGGCGCCTGGCCGAGACGGCCGTCTCGCTTCCCAAGCCGACCGCGGTCCTCCAGGCGGTGCTCGAAGTTCGCAGGCCCAGCATCTTCGGCGAGCTCATCATCGCCCTGACCTTTATTCCGATCATGACTCTCCAGGGCATCGAGGGAAAGATGTTCGCGCCGCTGGCCCTGACCGTGTCCATCGCCCTGCTCGCTTCTCTCGTCCTGTCGATCTTCGTCATCCCCGTCTTGTCCCTGCTCCTCCTGCGGCGGAGCGCCGAGCGCAGGAACCGCGTCATGGAAATGCTCACGTCCGCCTATTCGCGCCTCCTGCGCTGGACGCTGCGCCGCAAAGCGCTCGTCCTGTCGGCGGCGCTCCTGATGCTGGCCGGGAGTCTCCTCCTCATCCCCCGGCTGGGGACCGAATTCATCCCGGCCATGGACGAGGGGGCCTTCGACATGGACATCCAGCTCTTGCCGGG
>JALHUR010000397.1 GCA_022867325.1 Candidatus Aminicenantota bacterium
AAAAAACAATCGAAACGTAGTCAACCCATCGACTCCCCGGCATGAATGCCGGGGCTTGCTCAGGGTTAACCCTGAGCCCACTCAGCCCCATCTCCTCTCAAGGGGCTGAGTACAAAAGTGTCGCTTCTCGTCCCCGCCTTTAAAGGCGGGGCTTAGCGTCGGCGAACGGGTTATTCAGGTTTCTTGCACCTGAAAAAAATATGCGGATACCAGTAACCGCGGTCGAGCGGGACGGGCTCGACCTTGAACCCGATCCCCTCCAGGAGGCGGATGTAGTCCTCCCGGCTCCGGAAGTAGAACTTGCTCCCGAGCGTGAAGCCGACGATCTTGACCGAGACCGTCTCCTGGAAATAGTTCCAGGCGTATTTTCGGCGCGGCCTGGTGTCCATGTCTTTGAGCAGGAGAACACCGCCGGGACGGAGCGCGGCGAAGGCGCGCCGCAAAATACGCTCCTGGACTTCGTAGGGAATCAGGTACAGGACGTCGATGAGCGAGACGATGTCGGCCGCCGGGTATTCGGATTCGGCGATGTTCCCCTCGCGGAACGACAATCCCTCGAACCGTGCTTCCAACAGGCGCGCCTGCCGCACCTTGTTCGGGTCGAGATCGATCCCGACCACCGTCCGCTCCGGCGATCCCATCTTGAGGAGAGACGAGAAGACGCCGTTCCCGCATCCCAGGTCGAGGACCGTCCCCCGCGCCGGAAAATGGGTCTCGACCGCCAGGAGCGGGCATATCCTGAGCTTGATCTTGATGTAGAGCTTGGTCGAGAATGGGCTCTTCTTGTAGAAATCGAGAATATCTTTCTTGGGAATCACGGCCGGCTCTCCCGGATGTAATGGTCGTGCCAGAACTGGAAGATGATGAGCGGCCAGAGCCGCTGGCGGTGGTTGTGGCTCCCGTCCAGATGCTACTTGAGAATGCGCTGGACATAATCGGCGTCGAAGCAGCCGTGGGCGCGGAGACGGTCCGGCGCCAAAACGTCCCGGACGAATTCGCGGAGCTCCCCCCGGATCCAGGCGCCGAGCGGGATGTCGAACCCGATCTTGGGACGCTTCAGGATGGCCGGCGGCAGGCTCGGGCCGACCGCCTTTTTAAGGATGTATTTCGTTTCCATCCCCTTGAGCTTGAGCCGGCTGGGGACGGCCGTCGCGAAATCGATGAATGTGTAGTCGAGGAAAGGAACCCGGATCTCGAGAGAGTTGGCCATGCTCATCCGGTCGACCTTGACCAGGAGATCGTCCTGGAGGTAGAGCTTGAGGTCCAGGTAGCAGATCCGGTCGAGCGGGTCCGCGGCGTCGTCGTTTGCGAGGTGGAAGGCGATCGGCGCGAAGGGGTCCTCGCGGAGGGCGGCCCTGAAGTCGGAAGAGAGGAGGCGGGCTTTCTCGTCCGGCGGATAGGCGCCCCACCAGATCGTGTTGGCGATCTCGGGCGGGTAGTCGATCCCCGAGATGAACTTCTTGGCCTTGAATTCGAAGCTTAGCCGCTTGGCCGAGGCGGGCAGGCGCCGGATGAAGGGCTTGACCAGTCCGTTGCGGACGAGCTTCGGAACCTTCCGGTAGAAGCGCGCCCATTTGAACGCTTTGTAGGTGTCGTAGCCGCCGAAGAGCTCGTCGCCGCCGTCCCCGGCCAGCGCGACCGTCACGTACTGCCGGGCCAGCTTGGAGATGATGTAGGTCGGGATGATCGAGGCGTCGGCCAGGGGTTCGTCGAGGTACTTCATCAGGACGGGCACCAGCTCCTTGACCATGCCCGACTCGACGACGAACTCCGTGTGCTTGGTGTGGAAATGGCGGGCGACCTCCCGGGCGTAGCCGAGCTCGTCGAAGCTCTTTTCCTTGAACCCGATCGAGAAAGTCTTGATCTCGGAGGCGGCCGCGACCTCGGCCATCAGGGCCGTGACCGCGCTCGAGTCCATCCCGCCGCTCAGGAAGACGCCGAGCGGAACGTCGCTGATGAGCCGCATCCGGACCGATTCCTTAAGCCGGGCGCGGAGCTCGGCCGCGATCGTCTCCTCGCTCCGGCGGTCGTCGGGCGAGACGCGGTAGCGGACGTCCCAGTAAGGCCGGACCTCGCGGCCTTTGGGGCCGACGATCATAATCTGGCCGGGCAGGAGCTTGCGGATGCTCTTGAAGATCGTCCGCGGCGCCGGGATGTACTCGAAGGTGACGTACTGGGACAGGGCCTCGGGATCGATTTCGCGGGGGCAGCCGGCCCTCAGGATGGATTTGATCTCGGAGCCGAAGACGAGGCGTTCCCCGTCCTCCCAGTAATGGAGAGGTTTGACGCCGATCCGATCCCGGGTCAGGATGAACGTCCTCGCCTTGGTGTCCCAGAGGGCGATCGCGAACATGCCGTTGAGCTTGTGGACGAAGTCGGCGCCGTGCTCTTCGTAGAGATGGACGATGACTTCGGTGTCGGTCTTGGTCGCGAAGCGGTGGCCCCGGGCTTCGAGCTCGGCTTTGAGGGCGGGGACGTTGTAGATCTCGCCGTTATAGACGGTCCAGACGGTCTTGTCCTCGTTCGAGATGGGCTGGCGGCCGGTCGTGAGGTCGATGATGCTCAGGCGCCGCATGCCGAGCGCCACGGCGTCGTCGAAGTAATAGCCGTCGTCGTCAGGCCCCCGATGGACGATGGCGTCGCACATCGAGCGGACCAGAATCTCATCGGACGGATCCCGTCCGCTCGCGTAGTAAATGCCGCAGATCCCGCACATGCCCCCTCATTTTATCCCAAATCGCTCCGGCGCGGCTATTTCTTTGCGGGGAAAAGCGCAAGCACCCTGTCGATCGGAAGGGCCTCGGCCCGGTTGCCGTCGCGCCCGAGCGTCGTCCGGGCCGCGAACAGGGAGTTGGTGATCGCCTCCTCGGTCGCCTCCTCGACGGCGCGGAACAGGTCGCTCATCAAATCGTTGGCGATGAGGTCGGGCGTTTCGACCGTGGCGCCCCGGCCGAAGTGGGGGATCGTATAGGCCGTGCTGAAGGCGATGACGTAGTCGCCCGAGCCGTTGGACATGCTCGATCCGGTGCGCGCCAAACCGACGATCGCCCGTGAGGCCAGGCGCTCCAAGTTCCGCGAGCCTAACGGCGCATCGGTGGCCACGACGATCATAATACTGCCATCGCCGGAGTTA
>JALHUR010000398.1 GCA_022867325.1 Candidatus Aminicenantota bacterium
GCCGGCGGGACACGGGCGACCGAGTCCGCGGCCGCCGTTTCGAGCTTTGTTTGGAGACGGGCGTTCGCCGCGGCGGGAGCGATCCTGCTGGCCGTCTTCGGCCTCTGGTTGCTCAGGTCCGGAATTTCGGTCCGGACGGACCGGACCGCGGCCGAGGCGTCTCAGGACAGCCGGTTCAAGCTCAACTATATTCGGATCGGCGGCGAGCCGGCCACGGCCTATATATACCAGTCCAAGGGCACAGATATGATCGTTGTCTGGGCGGAAAGGAATCCATGAACCTAATTAATGGAGGTGATGATATGGTTAAGAAAAGAATCGGTATCGGGATCGTCGGCCTTCTGGCCGCGGCCGGCCTTCTGGCCGCGGGCGCATCCGGACAAGACGCCGGGACGGCGGTCAAACTCGATCACTGGGAGATGAAGCTCAGGGTTTTCGAGGGCGTTAAAGAGGGAGCCGTCGCGTCGACAAAGGTCGTTACAGCCTCCTTCCTGAAATATGCTTTCTCGGCCACGATCGAATCCGAGCTGGAGCTCGAATCCGAGCGGGAGCAGGTCAAGAAGGTCTTCAACCTCAAGGAGATCCGGCTCTTGACCGAGTCCGACCTGAGCTGGTCGGATGGCTTGCCGGAGACCGTCGCCCAGGTCTTCCGCTTGGATCACAAAGAATACCAGCTGCGAATGACGACGGCCAGGGTCGTCGGGCAAATGCCCTTCCGGATCGAGGTCTTCGAGCAAGGCGAGAAGGATAAGATGAGCCTCCTGGATACGGAGTTTAACCTCCCCAAGACCAAGAAAAATTTCGTCGTGTTCGGGTTCGAGAACAGCCAGGGACAGCCCTATTTCATCTCGCTCCGCATCCTCGGCTTCATGGCCAGCGCCGCGAGACAGCGCGAGCCAGTCAAGGTCGTGGGCGGGATCCGCCCCCCTCGGCCCATTAAGGAGGTCGAGCCCATCTACCCCGAGGACGCCCGCAAGGCCGGCAAGGAGGGCATCGTCATCCTTGAAGCCGCCACCGACGAGTATGGGCGAGTCGCCGAGGCCAAGGTTATCAAGTCCGTAGACCCGGCGCTCGACCAGGCGGCCATGGATGCCGTCAAGCAGTGGGTTTACGAGCCGGCGATCGTCGACGGAAAGCCCAAAGGAATCGTGTTCACCGTGACCGTTAGGTTTGCCCTCGATAAGGACAAGAAAGGATCGGTCGGGGGCGTTGTCGGAGGCGTCGTGGGCGGTGTCGTGGGCGGAGTTCAGGGCGGCGTCGGGAGAGAGGAGATCCAAAAGAAGCTCGACGAATTCGCGAAGGGAGCCGTCCCTTGTAGAGGCGACATCAAGCCTCCCAAACTCCTCAAAGAGGTCGCCCCCGTCTATCCGGAGGAGGCCAGAAAGAATGGTATTGAGGGCGTCGTCATACTGTCGGCCAGGACCGATGAATACGGCCGCGTCGTCGACACCTTCGTCCTCAGGTCCGTCCCCGGACTGGATGAGGCCGCCCAGGCCGCCATTAAACAGTGGATATATGAACCTATGCTAATCGACGGGAAGGCCACGCCCGTCGTCTTCACCGTGACCGTCCGTTTCCAGTTGGATTACAAGGGTTCTAAAGAAATCTCCGGAGGAATTACCCCGCCCAAAGGATCGGTCGGGGGGGTTGTCGGAGGCGTCGTCGGCGGCGTCCTCAAGCCGGAAGGCCCTTCTGGAGTGATCGGGACCTCCGGCTCTCTATTGACGGCCGAGGAAGCGGTCAAAAAAGGGCTCTTGACCGAGTCGGCGCTTCAAGAGTTCGCTCAAGGCGCCGTCATCGTCAAGGGCGATGCCGATCAGCCCAAGAAAACCCGGGACGTCCGTCCGGAGTATCCTAATAAAGCCAGGATGAACCATGTCGAAGGCGTTGTGGTGTTGCTGGTGAGGACCGACGAGGAGGGGAACGTGATCGCCCACAAGGCTATATTCTCCATTCCCATCCTGGACCCGGGCGCGATCGATGCCGTCAAACAATGGAAATATGAGCCCCTGCTGAAGGACGGAAAGCCCGTCCCCGCCGTCTTCACGGTGACAGTCGCCTTTAAATTGACTTAGCTACGAGCCGAGCAGGCTGTGGGGGATGAGATAGATAGCCAGCGTCACGATCGCCGCGGCTAAGATCCATCCCCTTGCCGGCTTGTCCTTTCGTCCCACGACGAGGGCCGCGATCCAGAGGGCGATTGAAAAAAGCGTTTTATTGTCGGTGAGGTCGTGGCCGAAAGGGAAACCGGTCCAGAAGTCGCCGAAGGCCAGTTTTTGAACGACCGGTCCGAGAATCATTCCGCCCGTAAACAGGAGGCCGAACGCCCACAGCGCCGGCCTTCTCGGCCGCCCGCCGCGGACGGCCGCTTCGAGCCCGGCCTTGGTCGCGAAAACCATGCCCGTGAACATGATCAGGATGTGGGGGATCAGGATGAAGGCCGATACGACTCCCTTGAAGCGAATGATGAGGGGCTTCTCTCCGGCCAACGAAGTTTCCCGGCCGTCCCTCGATAACAGGACGCGATATTCGAGCTTGCCCGCCGGGGGCTGTTTGGGGAGCGAGCCCAAGAGGAGATCGCCCCGTCTCTCCATGGGGAGGGAGAGCGGCCGGCCCGGGCTTTCCAGGATTTTGAATTCGAGGCGTCCTGACACGGCCGGGTCCGGGATCTTGACCTTGACTTCGCAGTCGCGGACCGTTTCCTCGCTCCGGGAAAGACGGTAAGAAACGGCCTCGGCGCCGATCGCGGCTTTGCCCCGGGCCGGGTAAGTCGGCCCCGTCATCCGTTGGTAGACGGCCGATCCGATCGAAATCAGCCCGGCCAGGATCCACAGCGCGGTATTTTTCATGGCGGTCCTTTTCCCGACCGGTCGCTCCTCGTCCGCGCTGATCCGCAGCGTCACGGCGTCCCGGCCTCAGTCCTTGATTTCGATGCCCCCGAACACGGCCGTGGCCTTAAGATAGAGGGTTGCGGCCTCGCCGGACTCCCGGGGAGCGCTCCTCCGGTCGTGGATCCCTCCCAGGATCGGGGAGGAGGACAGGACGATTTTCCAGTCCTTGGGAACCCGGATGTCGATCCCGCCGAAGACGGCTGTCAGCTCGACCGTGGCTTGGGCCTCGGCCAGGGCGGCCGGCGTGAAGTCGAGATCCATCGACCCGAACACGGCCGTCGCCTCGCCTCCTTTGAAGGCCTTGGACTCGATCCGCCGCTTCAAGCTCGTGAAGACGGCCGTGGCGTCCAGGTCGTCTTCCTTGATTTGGGGAAAATCGCGTCCGGCCGACCCGCGCAGCACGGGCTTGAGGATAATCCAGAGCCCGAGGACGATGATGGCCAACGGCCAGACGTAGTGCCAGAAATGGTGGTCGAGGACGCCGAGCTCGAACAGGAGAAAAATCGCGCCGAACAGGATGAAGAACATCCCCGAGCCGACGTCGCGGAATCCGCTGTTGATGAGGATGGAGAATCCGATCAGGATGAAGACGACGGGCCAGAAATGCCCGATGATGTGGCCGAAATCCAGCTCTCCCATCCGGTCGAGCAGAAACAGACTGCCGATGATGATGAGAACGAGACCCCAGAAAATGCGACCCGATCCATGGCGATGGCTTGTCATGGTAGCCCTCCCTATCAAGGAATTTATATCACAACATATATACGAAAAGAAACCGCCGGAGGTTCAAGGGGGGGCCGGGGCGTAAGACTTCTGAGCGACCTTGAGGGTTTAGCCTTCCCGAGTCGCTCTTCGAGGGAACCCGGCTTTGCGAGCGCCGAGGACTCTCGAGCCGTCTTGGGAAGCGTGAATGAGAGTCGATAGAAAACAGGGTCGTTTTAATAGGTGTCAATCTATCGGGCGAGATCCGCAGGCGCCGAGAAGGGCGACGAGGGAACGGCGTATAAAACCCGAAGGGAGCGAAGGAGTCTTACGCCCCGGCCCCCCGTCAGAGCCGGCGGATGTTCATGCCGCCGCTGACCTCGATGACGGCCCCCGTCGAGTAGCCGAACGCGCCCGTAGCTAGAGCGGCCACGGCTTTGGCGACGTCCTCGGGCTCGCCCCAACGGCCTTGGGGGACGAGGCCTTCGGCGATGAGCCGGTCGTACTTGTCCTTGACGGGCTCGGTCATCCCGGTTCGAATGATGCCGGGCCGGACCTCGTAGACGTTGATGCCCGGGCCGGCCAGCCGGTCGGCGAACAGGGCGGCCGTCTGGCTCAAGGCGGCCTTGGACACGCAATACTCGGGCCGCGAGGGCGACGAGACGACCGCCGAGATCGAGGTGACGAAAATGATGGAGAGAGGGCCGGCTTCGCCGGACTCCCGCCGCTTGATCATCTCCCGGGCGACGCGCTGGCTGAGGAAGAAGGCGCCCCGGGCGTTGACGGCCATCACCCGGTCGTAGCTTTCGGGCGGCGTTTCGAGGAGATCGATCCGCTTGGCGGGCGCGATCCCGGCGTTATTGACCAGGACGTCGATCCTTCCGAACGCAGCGAGGATTTCGCCGATGAAACGTTCCTGGTCGCCGAGGGACGAAACGTCGCCGGGCAGCGGGAGGAAGCGGGCGCCCAGCCGTTCCGCCTGCTCTTGGACCTCGAGCAGTCCGCGGGTTCGATCGGCCGGATCGAAGACGATGTCGTTGGCCGCGATGTCGTATCCGTGACGGGCGAGCTCGAGGACGACGGCGCGGCCGATGCCGCGGCCCGCTCCCGTCGTGAAGGCCACCGGTTTGGGATTCATCCTTCCTCCTTGATGATCCGGTCCTCCCGGAAATCGTCCCAGACGGCCTCGAACCAAGGATCGGTCCGCGGCACCGGGCGCGTCTCCCGCCAGGCCTTGCGGACGCGGCCCGCTTCGTCGAGGCCGATCTCGAGGATTCGGCCGCTCGCAAAGTCCCCGGCCCGGCCCAGCTCGAAACGCCAGCCGTCTTCGAGCGTCGGGCAGGGGCGTTCTCCTTTCGAGCTCGGGACGAAATACGAGCCGCGGCTCTTCCCGCCTTTTTCCAAGTATTCCTTGATGGCCTCGAGATAGAGGGCGTGGGTCAGGGCGAGGTCTTTGAGGCGGAACGCGGCCGCGGCCGAGGCGCGATCCGGGATGACAAGCTCGTTTAGAGTCTGGGCGACCAACTCCCAGGCTTTCGGGCATTCGCGGGCCACTTCGACGGGGTCTCGGACCAGGGCGCCGCAGGCCGACATCCGCTTCCGCAGCGCGGCCAACGCCGCCCGAAGGTCGAGGGCGCGACCGGGCTTCCGGTCCAGGCCCGATTGGGCGAAAGCGATCGTTTCCGAAATGCGCGGCCCGGCCAGAGCCAGGAAGGCCTTGAGGGGCAGCGGCCGGCCCCGGTATCGCCCGGCGATGAACTGCGCGGCCCGCAGGCTTCCGACCTGGCCGGCGTTGAGGGCCGAGCCGCCCGGACGGGTGACGCCGTGGCTGCCGTTGACCTCGCCGACCGGGAACAGATGCCGGACGTTCGATTCCCACCAGATGTTGCATTTGAAACCGCCGTTATTGTGCTGGGCGCAGACGCCGATCTCGAGAGGCTCGCGGCCGAGGTCGATGCGGTGCGCCCGGAAAAGGTCGACGGCCGGCCGGTTCAGGCGGCGCAGCCTTTCGATGGGAGTGGCCTGGAGGGCGCCCGATCGTTCAAGATAAGTCCGCGCTTCCTCGACCAGAAGGCCGATCGAGAAATCCGCGTGTTTTCCGCCCCCGGACGGGTTCCGGGCATAGTCGAGGAAGACCCGCCGGCCTTTGACGATCCTCTCCCGGTGGACCAGGAGGTCGATGAGCGATGACCCGTAGGACGCCGCCTTGCGCGGGTCGAACGGCCATTGGTACCCTTTGCGGAAGATCGCCGAGGCGAGCGTCCCCATGTCCGGGAAATGGTCGTTCAGGAACTCGCGCTCGTCTCGGCCGTTCCGGTCCCTCGAAATGTAGCGGGGGATGACCTGCTGGTAGCTTCCGGACAGGTTCCAGCGGAATTTGAGGGAAGCCAGCCCGTACTGGGATTCGGTCAGGTTCTGAGCCCAAGCGCCCGCTTCAAAGGCGAGGCCGTGGGAGCCCGTTTGTCCCAGCGGGTAGACCGAATCCCGGTAGATGCCGGCCGGACCGCCCGTGGCCAGGACGACGTTGACGGCGTTGTAGAGGACGAATCCGAACGTCCGAGATCCGCTCTTGCGGAGGTCGATCGCGACGGCGCCGACGGCTTTCTTGGCGTCCCCTCGTCCGCCGGTCAGGAGCGCCACGGCCTGGTGACGGTCGAAGATCATGATTTTCTTCCGGGCGGCTTCGCGGGCGAGAGCCTCCCACATCAGGCGCGAGGTCAAGGGGCCGGCCGAGGTCGCCCGCTGCCGCGGGTCGTGATCGGTCTTGTATCCGACATAAGCGCCGAAGACGTCGTGGGGGAAGGGGACGCCGAGCCTGACGAGATGGAAGAAGGCCGGAAGCGAGTTTTGGGCCTCGCAGAGGGCGATCTCGCCGTGCATGGATCCGCCGGCCGCCAGGTCGCGCGCCATATCGAAGGGGGAATCGGGGACATCGCCGGCCAGCGAGAGCTTGTAGTAAGTCTGCTTGTCCGATCCGGCGTTGCGGGAGGTCCCCGCCGTCCAGCGCTCGGTCAGGATCGCGATATCCCGCTGCCCTACTTCATGGAGCCGGACGGCCGCGTTGAGGGCGGCCGCGCCGCTCCCGATGATGAGCGTGTTGAGGGAGTGAACGGGAACCGTCAGGCCGCGGATCCTTGCTCGTCCCGTCGTCATGGAGCGTCCTTGTTGTCGAACTCCATGTCCTCGCCCTCCTTGAGGCCGAACGGGATCCTCCGTCCCCCGATCTCGATCGCGTACTGGCCGGGCGGGAGGGGGATACAGGACATGATGTTGCTGACCGAGCCGACGACTTCCCCGGCCGCGTTGAAGATCTTGTGACCCCTGTAGTCGGCCCGTTTGACCGTGACCGTGCCGGGGTTCAGCTTCGACTCCTGTCCGCCCTTGACCTCGACTTCCCAGGCCATGGACCCGAACATGACGAGGTAACGGCCCGGGATGAGGGTCGCCGTCGAGTCGAGGCTGCTGACCGTCCCGTGGACGGCCCCGGTCTCGGGGTCGACGATGTCGTGGCCGTTGAGGGAGGCTTTGACCATGGAAATCCAGCCCGGCTCGAGGACGGTCGTCTCGCCGGCTTTGACCTCGACGCTTTTCCAGAGGGCCTTTCCGAAGGCCACGTTGTAGAGGCCGGACGGGAGGGGGACCGTCGAGCGGGTCGAGCTCGCGGTCTCGACGAGTTTTCCGGACTCGGCCTCGGTCACGGCGTGGCCGTGGAGGTGGGCGCCCTTGACCTCGAGCCAGCCCGTTCCTTTCTTTTCGACGACGACGACGGACGCCGTCCTGATGGCTTGGCTCAAAGCGGCGATGAGCTGGCCGGCGTCCGCGGCCCCGAAATAGGTGCCGCCCGTCGCGCGGGCGATGCAGTCGAGTTGACGGCGGGCCGCCTCATCGACGCCGAAACCGACCGTATGAACGAGGATCTTGGGGTTGGCCTTGTCCAAGGCCTTGGCCGTTGCGCAGGGGTCGCCTTCGCAGGTTTCGATGCCGTCGCTGACGAGGATGATCATCCGCTCGCCGCCGAACGACGGCGGGAAATCCTCGGCCGCCTTCTGAAGGACGTAGGTGATGGGCGTGTAGCCCTTGGCCTGGAGGCCGCCGCTCAACGCCAGGATCGTGTCCTTGCTCTGGGCGAGGGGGCCGAACGGGACGAGGAGCTGGGTGTCCCGGCAATCGTGTTTGTCCTTGGCGGACTGGTGGCCGTAGGCGCGGAAGGCCAGCGTCAGCGTCCCGGGGAGTTTGGAGGCCAAGTCGGCCACGGCCTTCTTGGCGGCCTCCATCTTTGGTTCTCCCGAGGCCAGCTTTCCCGCCATGCTTCCGGACGCGTCGAGAACGATCTCGACCATTCTTGTTTCGTCGGCGACGGACTTGTCCGTCTGCGGCGTTCCGGCCCAGACCGGGCCGAAGATTAAAACCGATAAGACCAGGATGAAGCGTGTCTTCATGGAACCCTCCTTCCGACAGAATTATCCCAAAGCGGCCCAAAAATCAACATGGAGCTATCCGGAGACCGGGTCCTTCCTTCCCGCGCAGCCCTTCTTGGCCCGTTCCTTCTCGAGGAGGCGGAGCTGCCAGATCCAGACGAGAAGAATCAGGATGGCCGAGAAAAGGCGGCGGGTCGGCGAGACGGTCAGGAAATCGAAAAGGCCGTGGATGAGGGCGGACAGGAAAATCCCCCTGAGCGCGGCTTGCCACAGGGGACGTCCCAGGATGGTCGCCGACCCGACCAGGTATCCCCAGATCGAAGCGAAAACGGCATGGGTCAACGGCGAGGCGAAGGCCCGGCCGACCAGGGCCCAACCTCTCATATCGGCCAGGTAGCCCAGGTTCTCGAAGCTGGCGAAGCCGACGGCCAGGACCGAGGCGTAGATGATTCCGTCGATTTTTTCGTCGAAGGCCTTGATCCTGCGCAGGATGAGGAGGAAGGGGAGGAACTTGAAGACTTCCTCCACGATTCCGATCGTACCGATGCAGTAGATGAGGAAGTCGAACCGAGAGCGGCTCAGAAAAGCCATTTGGAAATCGATCGGGAAGCCGAGTCCGGAGAGAAATCTGTAGAGCGCCCAGCACAGGAACCCCGCCAAGAAGCCCAGCCCGAAGGCCTCGATCAAGTTAACGACCGGCTCGCGGCGAAAGCAGTCCTTGTAATAAAGATAGCCGATCCAGAATACGGCCGGACCGACGATGGCGGCGAACAGGATCCAAAGCGACATCTGAATTTAAGCTGCCCTATTGTATATGAAGCCGTCTGGAAGAGAAAGGATTTGGTGCCGCGCTAAGAAAAATGGTCGCTGCATCCCATTCTTCCCAGAATATCCGCGCAGAGGGCCGCCCCTTCCTCGAGCCCGGCTTTATCCTCGGCGGTCAGGATTTTGTCGACCCCGGTCCCCGTCACCCGGCCCGAGGCCGAGTCCGCGAGCTTGAC
>JALHUR010000399.1 GCA_022867325.1 Candidatus Aminicenantota bacterium
CATCAGGAAGATTCTGTGTCCCGACAAATTCGAGATCTTGACCTGGGGCACGCGGCCCCCCTCGACCTCGCTGATGTCGATCCACTTGTTCTTGACGGCGTCCTCGAAGGTCGCGTAAGCCGTCTTGTCGACGATTCGGCGGCTGTAGACCGGGACGATGGTCAGGTTGTTGTGGCTGGCGGGCCGTCCCACCTCGATCGCCTTGACGAGGGTCGAGATCGGGGCCGGGACCTGGGCCGGCTCGGCACCCCGCCCGGCGGCCAGAAGCAGGAGTAGCGCGCCGAACAGGCTTCCCGCAGACAAGAGTTTTTTTAACACCGTGTTTCTCCTTTCAGAAATCGGATTCGGGCTTGGTTTCATTCGTGCCCTTCCGTCCCTAAGATAGTTCCCGAACCCGGAGGAGTTGTCACCGGATTGTAAAAAGATGGAAAAAGGATTGTCAAAGGGCGCCGAATCGCCGCTTCCTAACGGCCGGCGTCAGGCCAGTTCGAACGGGTCGGGGAGGTTGTCGGGAGGAACTTCAAGCTCCCCGGGGTTCTCTATGAGATGGGCCAGAAGCCGGATCGTATTCGCGTAATAGAATCCGTCGGTGATGCGCTCGTCGATGCTGATGGTCATGTCCAGGATATTCTGGACCTCGAGCTCGCCCCGCTCGTTGGCGACCGGCTCTTTCTTACGCTTGCCGACGACGATGAAGAAGGCCGCGTTCCCCCACTCGTACATGTGGTGGAGAACCGTGTCGAGGCCGATGCTGCCCAGATTGGCCAGAAACACGCTCGTGTAGAGGGCGTCCCCTTTGATGAACGAGGCGGGCAGGCGCCCGAAATAATCGAGCGTCCTCATCCCCCGGAAGGCCAGGCGGGCCAGGCAGCGAGGCAGCTTGGCGACCAGGTCGGCCGTCCCCTCGTCCCTCGAAGACTTGTTCTGTCTGGTTTCCCGTACGATTGAGTTCACGCGCTCGGCGACCCCGGCGACCGTCGAACGGGGATCGAAGCTGATCTTGACCGTCGTCTCGCCCGCCTGCTCGGTCAGCTCGCGCTTGACGACGAAGGACAGGTCGATCGTCCGGCGCTGGTAGATGCGGCGCCCGGCGACGAAGCGATTGGCCTCCGGCCGCAGGGCCAGCGTGCGGACGCAGGCTGCCAGGACGACCTGGAAAAACGTGATCTTAGGCTCCCGGCCTGCGTTGGTCCCGTCAAGCCAGGCCAGCGTGTCGCGGATCCTCAAGCGTTGGGCATGGTAGATCACCGACTCGGTCCGCGTCCGCATCATGTAAGGGAACATCTTGCGAAAACCGGATAGTTTCTTGAGCCTGACTCCGTCGCACCGATCGCCTAAGGCCATGGCGCCTCCCTGGCGGGAAATCTACTTCTGTTTCGCTCCGCTGTCAACCTAAAAGAATGTCCGCCCCTGCGCGCGGAGTCTAAGCTTTTCGCAGGCGCTCGAGATAATTGTCGATATCCTCGTCCCGAGGCCGCGGCTCAGCGTTTGCGGGAGGACTTCTTCGCTTTGGCCGCCTTCTTGACCGGGGCTTCTTTCGCGGATTTCTTCGCGGCGGAGGCGGCGACGGGCGGATTCAAAAGAGCCGCGCGGGCCGCCGCCAAGCGCGCGATCGGCACCCGGAAGGGCGAACAGCTGACATAGTTCAGGCCGATGAGGTGGCAAAATTCGACGCTGGACGGATCCCCGCCGTGCTCGCCGCAGATGCCGATCTTGAGCGTCGGACGCGTCTTGCGTCCCTTCTCGACGGCCATCCGCATCAGGACGCCCACGCCGTCCCGGTCGATGACCTCGAACGGGTCCTTGGCGTAGATCTCTTTCTCGACGTAAGGGATCAAGAAACGGCCGGCGTCGTCGCGGCTGACGCCGAGCGTCGTTTGGGTCAGGTCGTTCGTCCCGAAGCTGAAGAACTCGGCCACGCCCGCGATCTCGTCGGCGGTCACGGCGCCGCGCGGGATCTCGATCATGGTCCCGACCAGGTACTTGAACGTGACGCCCTGCTCCTTCATGACCGCCTCGGCCGTCCGGCGGACGAGCTTCTCCTGGTCGGCCAGCTCTTTGACGTGGCCGACCAGCGGGATCATGACTTCGGGCACGACTTCGATGCCCTTCTTTTTCGTCTGGGCGGCGGCCTCGAAAATGGCCCGGGCCTGCATCTCGGTGATCTCGGGGTAGATGATGCCCAGCCGGCAGCCGCGGAAGCCGAGCATCGGGTTGAACTCGTGGAGGGACGAGACGCGCTCCTTGATCTTCTCGTAGGAGATCCCCATCTCCGCCGCCAGGGCGCGCTGGTTCTTCTCCTCGTGCGGCAGGAACTCGTGGAGCGGCGGGTCGATGGTGCGGATGGTCACCGGGCGGCCGAACATGACTTCGAAGATGCCGGCGAAATCCTTCCGCTGGAGCGGCAGGAGCTTGGCCAGGGCGGCCTTGCGCTGCTCGAGGGTGTCGGCCAGGATCATCTCCCGCATCGGGCCGATCTTGCCCTCGCCGAAGAACATGTGCTCGGTCCGACAGAGACCGATACCCTCGGCCCCGAAAGCCACGGCGTTTCGCGACTGGTCGGGCTGGTCGGCGTTGG
>JALHUR010000040.1 GCA_022867325.1 Candidatus Aminicenantota bacterium
GAGCCGCTTAATGTAGGTCTCGAGGAGCTCTCTCCGGGCGCCGGGCCGGGCGGCCGAGAGCGTGTCGGCGGCCTGGATCAGGACGGCTTCGATCGAGGGAAAATCGATGTCGCGGTGGTGGGAGGCGATGGCCTGGACGACGGCCGGGGTTTCGCCGTACTTCTTGGTCAGCTCGACGCTGAGCTCGGTGTGGGTCCCCTCGATGTTCCTATCGACGGCCTTGCCGATGTCGTGGAGAAGGCCGGCCCGGAGGGCGACATTGGAGTCCAGGCCCAGCTCGCGGGCCATGACGGTCGCCAGGTAGGCGACCTCCTTGGAATGCTGGAGGACGTTCTGGCCGTAGCTCGTCCGGTATTTGAGTTTGCCCAGGAGCTTGATCAGCTCGGGGTGGATGTTCTGGATCCTGAGCTCGAGGGCGGCCGACTCGCCCTCCTGCTTGATCTTTTCCTCGAGCTCGGCCTTGACGTTCTCGACGATGTCCTCGATCCGGGCCGGATGGATACGGCCGTCGCTGACCAGCTTCTCGATCGAGAGGCGGGCCAGCTCCCGGCGCACCGGGTCGAAGCTGGACAGGATGACGGCCTCGGGCGTGTCGTCGACGATGATATCGACGCCGGTCGCCTGTTCGAGGGCTCGGATGTTCCGGCCCTCGCGGCCGATGATCCGGCCCTTCATGTCCTCCGAAGGCAGATCGACGACCGAAACGGTCGATTCGACGACGTGATCGGCGGCCGAGCGCTGGATGGCTTGGCTGATGATCTCCCGGGCGACCATCTGGCTCTTCTCGCGGGTCTCCTCTTCGACCCGCCGCATGGTATGAACGGCCTCGAGCCGGGCCTCGTCCTCGATCTTCTTGATGAGCATGGATTTGGCGTCTTCCTGGCTCAGACCGGAAATCCGTTCCAGCTCCTCCGTCTCCTTCTGGATGAGGAGGTTCTTTTTTTCCTCCAGCAGGTCGAGCTCCTTCTCGCGCTGGTAGACCCGGCGTTCCTTGGCCTGAAGGTCCCGCTCTTTGCGCTCGAGCCCCTGGGTTTTTCGCTCCAGGTTCTCTTCCTTGTTGACCAGGCGCCGCTCGAGCTCGTTGATTTTGTTGCGGCGCTCATGCATCTGAGACTCGAGCTCGGCCTTGAGCTTGATCTCCTTCTCCTTGGCCTCAATGGCCGCCTCCCGCTTGATCCGCTCCGCCTCCGCCTGGGCCGCCTGCTTGACGGCCTGGGCCTCCGTATTGGCCTGGAAGATCATCTTCCGGGCCGAGCCTTTCCGGAGTTGGAAGTAGAGCAGGATCAGGACGGCGCCGCCGAGCACCGCTCCGATGATCCCGATAAGTATCGTATTCACAGGCACTGCCTCCTTGAAGAACGTCCAAGGAGACGGAGGCGGGAAGGGGAGGACCTAGGACATCGACGGCCAACCCCACCCATCGCGTCCGCGAAGGGTGGGGCTGGCCCCGGGACCGTTCCCGGGCCGGCTCCAGGCGAGGGCGCGGCCCCGGGCGGGACGGCCCGACCGGCGCGCGGCCCCCTCGGCCTTAGGAGGTCGCTTTGTCCAGATGTATGTATTTCTTTTCATTTTTGAAAAGGCGATCCTCGAAACCTTCCACTTCCGTCTCGATCCGGCCGATGACCTCTCCGAGTTGATCCTTCTCGCGCTGGCTCAGGAAGTAATCGTCGGCGATGTTGAGGGCGGCCAATACGGCGACCTTGAGCATGTCCGACGATTTCGACTTGACTGCGATTTCGTGCATCTTCTGATCAACGTAGGCGGTCAACTGACCGATGTATCGCTCATCCTCTTCTCCTTTGACGCGAATCTTGTATCTCTGTCCATAGATCTCGATCTCCACGACACGGTCCGTCATAATCCAAGCTGGTCGATCTGCTTAATGAGCGCTTCGATCTTGCCGCGGAGGACCTCCCGTTCCCCCTCGTAGCGCTTGATCTCCTCGTCCATTTTCACAAATTTCTTGAGCTGGTCCTCGCACTCTTTCTTTTCGCTCCTGAGTTCCTTGGCGGCCTGCTTGAGCTTGTCGTTTTCGGCCGTGAGCTTCTGGATGTACTCGAGGACCTGGGAAACCTTAGCTTCGAGTATTTTAATTCTTTCGAGCTCGGTTGTCAATTGAGCCTCCTGTGCGCGGCTCGATCCGGAAGGCCGATTGGAGATGGAGGAGGAGCTTCTGCTCCATCTTGTCGACCTCGTCGGCGAGCAGCGTCCGCTGAGGATGGCGGAAGACGAAGCGCAGCGACAGGCTGACCTTGTCCGGGGGGACGCCTTCGCCGTCGTAGCGGTCGGCCAAATCGAAGCTCTCCAGGGCGGCCAGACCGAGCTTTTCGACGGCCTTGCGGAGGTCCTGGTAGGGAAGGGACCGGTCCGCCAGGAACGAGATGTCCCGGACGACGCTCGGGAAGCGGCCGACCGGGACGGTTTGAAAGACCGGGGGGGTCTTGGCCAGGAGCCCGGTCAGGTCGATCTCGGCCATCCAGACGGAACCCAATAAGCCATGCGTCAATGCCAGATCCTTTTTGAGGCACCCCAGGCTCCCGACCTTTTCTTCTTTGTACCGCAGGTCCAGGGATTGTTCCGGCTCCAGCCAGGGGCAGGATCCAGCCGTGAAATCGAAGGGGACCAGGCGGAGCTGCGCCATCAAAGCCTCGAACGTCCCCTTGAGATCGAAGAAGTCCGGCTCTTCCCAGAGGCTGTTCCAGTTGCGATAGCCGAGCGGGCCCAATCCGGCCAGGCCTAAAGTCAGTTGTTCGACCGGCTGCTCGTTCAATCGAAAATAAACGTTCCCGATTTCAAAGATGTGAACGCCGGTGAATTCTCGGTTCAGATTATAAGAAACCGTTTCGAGAAGGCTTCCGGCGAGAGTCGTCCTTAAAATGGAAGCCCGGGTCGATATGGGATTCCGCAGAACGACCGGCTCGCGGCCCGTCCCGAAACGCGCTTCCTTCTCGGGGTCGGCGAAGCTCTGGTTCAGGACCTCGTCGAAACCATAGTGGAAGAGCAGCCGGCGGATCTTGTCGATCCGCTCCCGCCGGCGGTTGACGACGGGCTCGCCGACCTTGAGCGGGGTGGCGACGGACGGGATTCTGTCATATCCGTAAAACCGGGCGATCTCCTCGATGACGTCCGCTTCCCGCTCGACATCGATCCGGAAGGACGGGACTTCGACTTTCCAGAGGCCCGCCCCTTGGGGTTCGCAGCTGAATCCGAGCGCGGTCAGGATCCGCTCGACCTCGCCGGCTTCGATCACGACGCCCAGAAAATCTTGGGTCCTCTGGTGGCGGAGCATCACAATCCTGTTCTTGCGGGGATGGGGATAAACATCCAGGACGCCCCGCGTCGCTTGTCCGCCGAGCTGGGTCAGGAGCGACGCCGCCCGCAGGGCCGCCTTGGGCGGGAATCCGATGTCCGCACCCCGCTCGAACCGGTAGGAGGCGTCCGTCTGGATCCCCAGCGTCTTGGCCGTCCTCCGGACCGAGACCGGGTCGAAATAAGCGCTCTCGATGAAGACATCCCGGGTCGTCTCAGAGACGGCCGAGTCCTCGCCGCCGATGACGCCGGCCAGCGCGACCGGACGGATCTCGTCGGCAATGACCAGCTGGTCGGGTCCGAGGGCGACCTCCCGACCTTCCAGGGTCTTGAGGCTCTCGCCTTTCTTGGCCCGGCGGATGACGATCGTCCGGCCGCCGATTTTCGCCCAGTCGAAGGCGTGGATCGGATGGGCTGTCTCGTAGAGGACATAGTTCGTCACGTCGACGAGGTTGTTGACCGAATTCAGACCCATGGCTTCGACCCGCCGCCGGAGCCAATCGGGGGACGGCCCGACCTTGAGGCCCTTGACCAGGATGCCGCAGTAACGGGGACAGAGGTCTTCGTCCTGGATCTGGATCGCGGCCGAGGCGGCCGTGTCCTCGGAGGATTCGACGACCGGCCAGCGCCCTTCTTCAAGCGGCAGGCCGAGCGCGGCGGCGACCTCGCGGGCGACGCCGAGATGGCCCAGCGTGTCGGGCCGGTTGGCATAGGTCTCGAGATCGAGAACGGTGTCGCCGTCCTTGTCCTCCCAGCTCTCGGCGATGAGGCCGATCATGGTCAGCCGATCGAGGAGCCGGGGCAGCGGCAGGTCGAGCTTGACGTGGTCCTTGAGCCAGTTCAGACTGATTTTCATCTTATTTAATCATGAACTGCCGGATGAACCGCAGGTCGTTTTCGTAGAAGCTTTTGATCTCGGGGAGCTGGTGGGAGATCATGGCCACCCGCTCGACCCCCAGCCCGAAGGCCCAGCCCGCATAGCGCTCCGGGTCGATGTTGACGTTCTTGAAGACTTGGGGGTCGACCATGCCCGCCCCCAGGATTTCTTTCCAGCCGGTCCCGCCGCAGACGCGGCACTGGGCGTCTCCGCCGCCGCAGACCAGGCACTCGATATCGACCTCGGCCGACGGTTCGGTGAAGGGGAAGAAGCTCGGCCGGAAGCGGATCTTGACCTTCTCGCCGAAGAAGGTTTTCAAAAAGTACTCGAGGGTCCCTTTGAGGTTGGCGAAGGTGATGCCCTCGTCGACGACCAGGCCCTCGACCTGATAGAACATGGGAAGATGGGTCGCGTCGGGCGTCTCGTGCCGGAAGACCCGGCCGGGGCAGATGATCCGGATCGGGGGCTTGCGGCGCTCCATGACCCGGATCTGGACGGGCGAGGTGTGGGTCCGGAGCAAAAGGTTGTCCGTGGTGTAGAGCGTGTCCCAGTCGTCCCGGGCCGGATGGTGGGGCGGGAAATTAAGGGCTTCGAAATTATAGTAATCGGTCTCGATCTCGGGGCCCTCCTCGATCGCAAACCCCATCGATAGGAATATGGCTTCGATCTCCTGGGTGACGAGCATCAGCGGATGGGGCGCGCCCCACAAGCGCGTCCGCCCGGGCAGGCTGAGGTCGATCCGCGGGGAGGCCGTCGTGGTCGCGGCCAGGGTTCGTTCCGCCTCGTCCAGACGGCTCTGGATATAGTCCTTGAGGACGTTGATCCGGCCCCCGGCCTCGGGCCGCTCGGAGACGGGGAGGGACTTGAGCTCCTCGAGGAGCTGGGCCAGATAACCCCGCTTCCGGCTTAAGAACTTGTTCCGGAGGTCCTGGAGGACCTTGATATCGGCGATCCCCCGGCAGGCCTCGTCGAAGGTCCGCCGCAGGATGTCGATTCTCTGGACGAGGGGCTCCATCTTAGGCGACCGCGCTCTTCGCTTTCTCGGCCAGCCGGGCGAACGCCCGGGGACTGGCGACGGCCAGATCGGCCAGGACCTTCCGGTCAAGCTCGACACGGAGCGCCTTCAGGGCGTGGATGAACCTGCTGTAGGAAATCCCGTTGGCCTCGGCGGCCGCTTTGATCCGGATGATCCACAAGCCGCGGAATTCCCGCTTCCGGGTCTTCCGGTCCCGGTAGGCGTAGAGCAGCGACTTCTCGACGGCCTCCTTGGCCGTTCGGTAATTGCTGCTTTTGGCTCCCCAGTATCCCTTGGCGAGCTTGAGGATCTTGGACCGCCGGTCTTTTCTCTTGGTTCCTCTTTTAACTCTCGGCATTGGTGTCTCCTTTGTCTGGACTTGGCGCTGGCGGCTGAGGAGCGGACGCGCTGCGGCCGCCTCAGAATTCGTAGGGGAGCATGGACTTGATCGCGGCCCGATTGCTCGGGCTGACCTTCGCCCTCTTCCCCAGGGCCCGTTTCCGCTTGGACGCCTTCTTGGTCAGGATGTGGCTTTTAAACGCCTTCGACCGGAGTATCTTTTTTTTCGCCGTGACCTTGAACCTCTTGCGGGCTCCCTTGTGGGTTTTTAGCTTTGGCATCTCGTCCTCCTGTCTTAGTGGGTATGAGCAACGCGGACACGGCCCAGTCTTGTCTTCGAACGGTGCCGTCCTGGCGGCCGAACTCCTTGACCGTCTCCTTGACCCGATCCAGGACCTGGAACCCCAGGTCGGGCCGGGACTTCTCGCGGCCGCGGAGCATGATGGTGACCTTGACCTTGTTCCCTTCCTCGAGAAAGCGCAGGATGTGCTTGGTCTTGAAAGTGTAGTCGTGGATGCTGATCTTGGGCCTCAGCTTGATCTCCTTGACCAGGACCAGCTTCTGGTGCTTCTTGGCATCGTGATCCTTCTTGTGGAGCTCGTAGAGGAACTTCCCGTAGTCCATGATCCGGCAGACGGGCGGTGTCGCCGTGGGGGCGATCTCGACCAGGTCGAGCCCCCGTTCGTGGGCCAGCGAGAGCGCCTCGGGAACGCTCAGGACCCCGATCTGCTTCTTCTCGTCGTCGAGGACGCGGATCTCACGGGCCCGGATCATCTCGTTGATCCGGTGGGCCCTCTGTTTCTCGCTTCGAGGATAGAAGGGGAAAGGTCTCGGTGGTCTAATGGGGAACCTCCTTCACCATAAAACGGTCAGGGATCTATTCCGAACCAGCGCCTGGGCCTTGGCCAGGAACGCGCCGATATCGACCGGGCCCTTGTCCCCTTGGCCGTGAATCCGGAGGGAGGCCGTCCCCTCCCGGACCTCCTTGTCCCCGACGATGAGGATGAGGGGGACCTTGCGGAGCTCGGCTTCGCGGATTTTATGTCCGACTTTCTCCCGAGACAGGTCCGCCTCGGCCCGGAGTCCGTCCTCGCGGAGACGGGCGACCAGTCCGGAGGCATAGCCGTCATGGCGGTCGGCGATAGGGAGGACGGCGGCTTGAACCGGGGCCAGCCAGAGGGGAAAGTTGCCGTTGGTGTGTTCGATCAGGACTCCGAAGAACCGCTCGAGCGAACCGAGCAGGGCCCGGTGGACCATGTAGGGCCGATGCTCCCGGCCGTCCTCGCCGATGTAGGTCATGTCGAACCGCTCGGACATGTTGAAGTCGAACTGGATGGTCGTGCACTGCCAGAGCCGGCCCAGGGCGTCCTTGATCTTGATGTCGATTTTGGGACCATAGAAGACGGCCTCGCCCTCCATCCGTTCATAGGGATAGCCCCGCGTTTCGAGGGCTTTAACGAGGGACGCTTCGGCCCGGCACCAGAGATCGTCGCTCCCGCAGTACTTGTCCGGATTTTTGGGATCGCGGACGGAGAGATCGATTTTATTGTCGATAAAACCGAAGTCGGCCAGGAGCGAAACCGAGAAATCCAGGACGCGCAGGATCTCGTCCTCGATCTGCCCGGGGGTGCAGATGATGTGGGCGTCGTCCTGGGTGAATCCCCGGACGCGGAGAAGGCCGTGGAGAACGCCGCTCCGTTCGTAGCGGTAGACGGTCCCCAGCTCGGCCCAGCGGAGGGGGAGATCCCGGTAGGAGCGAAGGCGGGACTTGTAGATCAGGATATGGAACGGACAGTTCATGGGCTTCAGGTAGTAATCCTGTCCGTCGATCTCCATGGGCGAGTACATCGAATCCTTGTAGAATCCGAGGTGGCCCGAGGTCTGCCAGAGCTTCGCCCGTCCGATGTGGGGCGAATAGAGAATGTCGTAGCCGCCGGCCCAGTGGCGCTCCCGCCAGTGTTGTTCGATCACGGCCCGGATCCGGGCGCCCTTGGGGTGCCAGAGGGGCAGCCCGCTGCCCAGGTCGTCGGCGAAACTGTAGAGGTCCAGCTCGGGGCCCAGCTTGCGGTGATCCCGCTTCTTGGCTTCCTCGATGAGATTAAGATAGCCCTCGAGCTGGTCCTTGCTGAAGAAAGCGGTCCCGTAGATCCGCTGGAGCTGTTGGTTTCGCTCGTCGCCCTTCCAGTAGGCGCCGGATACGGACAGGAGCTTGAAGTGCCGGAGGCGTCCGGTCGAGGCGAGATGGGGGCCCAAACAGAAATCGATGAAATCCCCCTGCCGGTAGCAGGTGGCCTCGGCGCCCGCCTTCTCCTCTATCAGCTCGACCTTGAGGGTCTGGCCCTTCTCGCGGAAAAGGCTGACGGCCTCGGCTTTGGGGAGGACGACTCTCTCGATCGGAAGATCCCGGGCGGCGAGCTCCTTCATCCGGGCCTCGATGGAAGCCAGGTCCCCGGTCGTGAACGGGGTTTCCCTCAGAAAATCGTAATAAAAGGCGTTCTCGACGGCGGGGCCGATTCCGACCTGGGTCCCGGGGAAAAGATCGAGAACCGCGTGGGCCATGAGATGGGACCCGCTGTGGCGGAGGACATCGAGGGCCCGCTCGGAATCCGGGTAGAGGAGGACGACATCGCCATCCTTGTCCAGGGGGACATCGAGATCCACGATCCGGCCGTCGACTTCGGCTAAGACGGGTTTGGCGGGAAGATCGAGCCCGGCCAGGAGCTTGGATAGACGGGTCCCTTTATCCGTCGCTAAAACAGACTTCTCGACTCGAATACTGATCCGTTCGCTCATTTCGGTTGTCGGGTATTCAACAGGGCGGGCAGGAATGTCTTGCTGCTCAATCTATCCTTTTGAATACATGCTCATACGGGAATGGTAGGCGCGGAGGGGATCGAACCCACGGCCTCTTCCGCGTCAAGGAAGCGCTCTCCCACTGAGCTACGCGCCTATCCGCCTCAAACGAGCCCTAATATATTAAGAAATACCCCGGCCAGTGTCAATAGCGCCCGGGCTTAGACCAACTTGGTTTTCAGCCTCCGGAACATCGGAAGGAAGGTCAACCCCTCGACTCCCCGGCATGAATGCCGGCACCCAAGGAGCCGTTGTTACGGCTCCTTGAGTACTGCGAAGCCGCTGCACTCATGAACCGGAAAC
>JALHUR010000400.1 GCA_022867325.1 Candidatus Aminicenantota bacterium
CAAGTTCTTCTTGGTGCGCTCATCGAAATCCGAAATGTCCGGCCCGGCGTTGATCCAGCCAAACCACTCATCTCGCTCTTCGGACGACAGAAGATTGATGCGACGGCCCATAAGCATCGCGTACTCGTGCTTGAACTGGTAATCGTCGAAGAGACTGCGATCCAACATGGCATGCCGGGCTAGACCAGGATGCTTGTCCGCAAACTCGGTCACCAAGTGCAGCCTGATCCGCTTGAAGACCAGGTACGGATAGCGTTCGATGATCTGGAGGGCCTCCTCCAGCGAAAGACCTCCGCTCCCAACCGCCTCTTCGAATCCCTCCCTGACGAACCCAACCAGTACCCCCGCGAAGTCGTAGTCCCGGTTCTGCTCATGCTCCTCAATAGCTGGCCGCCATATGTGCGAATAATCGGAACCCGAATCCGGATCGACATGTTTCTTGGCCTCAACCGAAGCCTTCAGCCAATCGCACAGCTTCGGCAGAAAGCCGCGGGCCCTGACTCCAGCCAGTACGGGCACTACTTTCTTCAGGCCTTCCTTGTACCAGTATTCGTCCCGTCGGCTTGGTTCCTCCTGGCCTTTCTCGAAGGTCGGAGCGAAAAGGGCCTCGGCCAGCGTCATCGCCGCGTCAGGCTCGCCGCCTTTCGCCAGTCGCACGCAGAGGTCGCTCGCGTCCTTGAAGTGAATCCACAGCGTTCCTGCCTCCACTGCTCGGCAGACAGACGGAACGAGAGACGCTGCCACGTCAGTTGGCATTGCCAAGGCCGCCTTCAACATGTCACCGATGATGAAGGAGTTGTCCGTCTCAATCCTAGCAAAGATCGCCGCCACTTCAGTTGGAGCCTTCGTAGCCATTCTGGCCAAGTATCGCGAGGGTGGCCACGTCGGAAACCTAACACCCCCTCCCTGCACGTGCTCTGCCCTCGGCGGATACTTGAAGAAACCGCGCTCGGCAAGGGGGACGATCCAATGAGGGTTCTCCAAGCGCGCGAAGAAGTACGCCTCATGCTGCGGCGAACTCAACAGCGGTATGGCGGCATTGATCTGTTTACTGGTTGGCTTGCTGTATGATGTCATCCAGCTCTCTTGTACCCGTGAAGAAGTCGCCGACAAAACTGTGCAGCATACCTTCAAAGTTGCTGAACTGGGTTTGTAGTTCAGTTTTATCAACCTCCGGTGTTATCTTGTCACGGAAATGGGTCAACCTCATGAACCACTTGCGCACCTTCTTGAAGTCGAAAACAAGCCGCTGGTTCACCTCTACCTCAGACGGCTCTTTTCGCATCAGAAACCGGAAGAGCAGCTCAGAGCTAGATGGTCGTCCCCTCCGCTCGCGGTGCTCCGTAACCAGCGAATCGATCATTACCGCTAGCCTATAATTGATGGTTACTGTGTCCTGAGTAGGCGACTGGTTAGTCGTCCCCCGGACCGTCTGAAGCGCACGCCACAGCTTCGCGATCCGGTCCATCTCGCCCTCGTATTGGACGCGCCTGCCCTTCAACTGCGGGTCCAAGACAAAAACTAAGCGGTCGGCAATGTCGCGCACCGCATGGGCAATGAAGTGCACTCGGCCGGGGAAATTCCCGTCGTCAAGCAATCGGATTGCTCCCTCGTAGGCTTCTGCCAGAGGTTCAGCATTACGGCGAAACCAGTTCAGCAGTTCCTGTCGCTTTGGCGGCAAGCCAGTTGGTTTACTGGATGATCCGGGATTTCCCATATAGGCTCGCGCCCACGACCGCCGTGGGCCTTTTCGATGATTCTATCCCGGTTCCGGAGATCGGCAAGCTGTTTCCCGGCTCCAACAAGCGGGCATTTGCCTGCCATCGGGCCGTGATCCTGCCCGGAACAGCTTCCGTCCGGGCGTTTGGGGCACCCGCAGGCAAACCATCTCGGTCTCCTCCTCGTCAACCCGCCGGCTCCGTTCGTTTCGCTTCATGTTACACACTTATGCAGCCGGTTCAAGGGGGCGGCCTGCGTTCCGCCCGTACTGATCCGGCCCGTCATGTCACTCCAATTCGGGCAAAAAAACCGCGCGCCTGCCAATCACGGTCTGCGCTGCCGCCTTCCCAGAGATTCGCCCCGCCCTACGCCCCGTATAGCCG
>JALHUR010000401.1 GCA_022867325.1 Candidatus Aminicenantota bacterium
TCGACTTTGTAGGACTCGCCCGTTGCGGGATCGACGACGTCGGTGACGCCCAGGGTTGCGTTGGAGAACTTACGGTGGACGTTGTCGAGAACGCCCTGGCGCGTCCAGTAGGAGTCGTTGATGATCCCCGAAATGGCCTGGTTCGTCTCGGTCACGATCCGGGAGACATTGGCTGTGAGCTGCTGTTGGGAGGCCACCCATTGGGGATTCATCCGGAAGCTTTGGAACATATGGGTGGATGTCTCGCGAACGGTCTCGGCCTCGGCTTCGGGACAGGTCGTGACCAGAAGGAGGGTGACCGACCAGTTGCCGCCGCCCATGGCCGCGGACTGGACGACCTGTGTCACCGCCAATCCATAGCCGAGGCCGGGCTCTCCGCCCTGGTTATAGCGGAATGCGGCGTCGCCGGCGTGGAGCTGGAAAGAGATGCCGTAAGCCTGGGATTGGCTGTAGATCCGGTTGAAGTCCGCGACGATGTCGGGCCGTTCCTTCCGATCCACCAGCTCGAAGGACCCGAGCCGGGGCGCGAAATTCCTCTGGAGATAGTCGAGGATAAAAGCGAGGCCGGGCCGGTAGCTCATGACCATCATCCGGAACCCGTAGCCGGGAGAATACCAGGAACCTTCGCGAAATCCCCCCCAGAGGAGCGTCTGACTGGGGATGGCGAAGACGGGAATATTGCCGTCGTTGAAATTGATTTGGATCTTTTGATCCGGGGAGACGGCGTGGAGGATATGGACGATATCCACCGACGCCCGTCTCTGGGTGCCGCCTTGGATCCGCCAGCCGGCCGGAACCTCGAGGCTGAAGGCCTGCTCGACCGGATCTTGCCAGGAGACGTATTGGATCTTCGGCTTGGCCGGCTCCGCCGGGGCCGTTTTATCGGGCAGACCGAAGCGGAAGGAACGAAGCGATTCGAGAAGGCGCGTCTTCCGGGCTTCGAACTCGCCCTCCCGGGCGGCCATGATATAGAGGACGCCGCTTTTCCCGTCGATCGAGCACAGGGCGGTCCCTTCGCAGGGGACGCCCTCACGGCTGAAACGGACGTGCGCGGCCGTCTCGTCGGGCGCCGTCCGGAGCTGCCGGGTTTTCTCCAGGCTGGGACGGGTGAAAAGACCGCCCAAGGTCCCGAGGTTCTGCTCCAGCCAGGCCCGGCTCGTCGCCGCCGACTTCAGGATGAACGGATAGATCGCGATGAAAGAGGGATCCTTGGCGGCGTCCTTGGCCGAGACGAGGATCAGTCCCTTGTCAAGGACGCGGGCTTCCCAGTCCGCGGGATGTTTCAGGCTGAAGCCTTCGGGATAGGATCTTTTCGATAACGATCCCGCCCCCCCTCCGCAGCTGCAAAGCCCGAACCCGATGCCAAGGATCACAACAATCCGGGCGCAAGACCCCGACATAGCTTTGGCCATATTCGGTCCTCCTCCGCATGCCTTGTTTTCATTGTAATCTTTTCACGTCCACGGTCAAGCTTTTAAGGCTTTTAAGGCGGTTGACACCCCCGCCCGATTTTGATAAAAATACTCAAGTATATAGGGGGCCGGCGGGCGACCGGGAGGAGGTCCCGTCGGAGTCCCTGGAGGGGAACGGAATTATGGCTAAGATACTTTTACTGGATTTTGAGCCCAAGGATCTTGAAGACCTGAGGGGGAAGGGCTTCGACGCCGGACTCAAA
>JALHUR010000402.1 GCA_022867325.1 Candidatus Aminicenantota bacterium
AACTTGAGGACGGCGCTGAAGCGAGCGTGAGAAAAATGAAGTCCGGAGCCGAGAAGATGCCACCGTGTCCCGGCTTGGACGCAACCCACGCGCTCGCCCAGCTCCAAGAATCATTTTTCAGCAGACCCTAGATAGGCCCCGCTCTTTCTTTCCCGTCAGGTTTGACCCGTTCGCCGACGGCGGCTTCCGCCTGTACTCATAAGCCGGAAACGGCTTATGAGTGCGCTCCAAAGCCTACATTGGTCGGATTCCAGGGATGCTAGTCCATGGAGTTTCAGCGCGGGGACGAGAAGCGCGGCTCAGGGTTAACCCTGGCCAAGCCCCGCCTTGCAGCACACATAAGCCGTAAACGGCTTATGAGTACTGCGAAACGCCTGCACTCAGGGCTTCCATGAGTATCGAGGGTTTGACTCCATCCGGATGAATTGATATTCTTAACAAACGTAGGAACGGAACGGGCATGAACATCCGATGCGTTAAATGCGAGTACGATAATCCTCCCGAAACCCGTTTCTGCGGCGGCTGCGGAACGAAACTTGCTCGGCCATCCCCAGCCTCGTCCCCGTCCGAGCCGGCGGCGGCCCCGGCCCTGACCCAAACCCTCCAAATGGGCCTTCAGGAGCTCCAGCTCGGGAGTATCTTCGCCGGACGCTACCTCATTCTCGAATCCCTGGGCCGGGGCGGCATGGGCCGGGTCTATCGCGCCCTTGACAAGAAGCTCGACGTCGAGGTCGCCGTGAAGTTTCTGCGGCCGGAGATCGCCGCCGACGAGGGGATCATCCAGCGCTTCAAGAACGAGCTCAAGCTGGCCCGGATGGTCTCCCATCCCCACGTCTGCCGGATGTACGACCTGAGCGAGGACCAGGGGACGTATTTCATCACCATGGAGTACGTCCCGGGCGAGGACCTCAAGACGACGGTCCGCCGGGTCGGACCGCTGGGCCTGGGCAAGGCCCTGTCCATCGCCAGGCAGGTCTGCGAGGGGCTCGCGGCCGCCCATCGTCTGGACATCGTCCATCGGGACCTCAAACCCCAGAACATCATGCTCGACGGGAACGGCCAGGTCCGGATCATGGATTTCGGAATCTCGCGCTCCTTGCGGGCCAAGGGCATCACCGCGGACGGGATGATGATCGGGACGCCCGAATACATCTCTCCCGAGCAGGCCGAAGGGAAGAAAATCGACGCCCGGACCGACATCTACGCCTTCGGCGCCATCCTGTTCGAAATGGTGACGGGCAAGGTTCCCTTCGATGGAGACACGACGCTCAGCATTATCCTCAAGCACAAGTTCGAACCGCCGCCGGATCCCAAGAAGCTCAACCCCCGCTTGCCCAAAGAGGTCGGACAGATCATCCTGAAATGCCTGGAGAAAGACCGGGAACGGCGTTACCCTTCGGCCGACGCGCTCTACGCGGACCTGGTCCGGGCCGAAGCACAACTCGAAGGGAAAGCGCCCGCCAAGAAGGATACGGCGCGCCCGAGCGGGAAGCGGCTCCCGGTTCCTGCGCTCCTCTTGGCCGCCGCGGCCGTCGTTATCGCGGGCGTTTTTCTGATCAAGCCTTTCGGTTCCAAAAAGGCCGCGGTCCAAACCCCCGGCACCCAGATTCAGTCCGACGTCTCGGGCCAGCCCGCCGCTCCCGCCGTCCCGGATACGGCGATGGTCCAGAAGCCTGAACCCGAGCCCGCTCTAAAAACGGCGCCGGCGGCCGGCATCCTCGAGATCACAACGGTTCCGGCGGGCGTCGGCGTCTTCTTGAATGGAAAGCTCGAAGGGCAATCCCCGCTCAAGCGGAGCCTGGCGCCGGCCATCTATGAAGTCCGGATCAAAAAGCCATCCGAATACAGGGAGATCGTCGATAAAGTGACCCTCCGGGCCGGCCAATCCCTCCCTAAGCATTACATCCTTTCTCCCGTCTACATCCTCGAAGTCCGCACCGTGCCGCCCGGCGCCGACCTCCAGGTCGACGGCGTCCCGATGGGCAAGACGCCGGTCGAAGTCGATGTGCCCAGGAGCAGCATTCAATTCGAGCTCAAGCTCGGAGACGAATGGGCGCCGCTCAGCGAAGCCATCAAGCTGCGGCCCGGCCGGAACCTCGTCGAGCGCGTCCTGCGGCGGGTCCCGCAAACCGCGGCGGTCCCGGCGCCGGTCAAGCCCGTCAAGACCTCTTTGGCAAAGGTCCGCTTCAACGTCCAACCTTACGCCGAAGTCTTCATCGACGGCAAATCAATCGGCGAGATCCCGCCCGTCAAGACTCTCGAACTCGCCGAGGGAACGTACGCCCTCAAGTTCGATTCGCCGCGACTCAAAAAAAGCCTGACCATGAACCTGACCGTCAAACCTGACGATCGGGTCGAGGTCCGGGCCAACATCATTTCGGAAGATATGAAGGTCCTTCCCTGGAAAGAAGGGTCCAAGCCCTAATCGCTGGTTTCAGGAGGGGATGGCATGATCGGTCGTATCCGGAGAACGGAATTCACGGCCTGCGTCGCGCTGGGGCTCGTGGTCTTCTGGTGCGTCGCCGACGCCTTCCCCCGGGGCGGGCCGTCCGGTCCGCAGGAGTCGTTGCTGTGGATCCAGGAGGGAAAGAGGCTCTACGATAGCGGGGAATATGAAGAAGCCGTCAGGAAACTTCTCGAAGGGTTGAAGAAGGCCAAGGTTAAGACGGAGGCGGCCGACGCCCGTTTCTATCTGTCATTGTCATACTATGCGCTGGGGCGAACCGACGACTGCCTTGACCAGCTCAATCAGCTTTTCGAGATCCAACCCCAGAGAGCGATCGATGAGCGGTTCTACGCCTCCGGCTATGTCGAGCTCTATCATAAGACAAGGGCCGAGAAATTGCGCGGACAGCCGGCCGCCCCTTCCGCGCCTCGGGTCGCGGCCAAGGAAGCCCCCGACAAGCCCGGCCGGGGGAAAAAGTTTCCCTGGCTGATCGTCGCGGGCGGCGCCGCGGCGGTCGGGATCGCGGCCTTTTTCCTGCTCGGGAAGAAAGAATCCACTCCGGCTCTGCCTCAGACGGGATCGATCGCCGTTGTCTCCAACCCGAAGAACGCCAAGGTCTTTCTGGACAACGCCGACACGGGACAGAGGTCGGACTGCACGCTGGCCAACATCAGCCCCGGCAATCATGTTGTGAGGCTCGACCTGGAGGATTATGGGCGGTGGGAGGGGAGCGTCAACGTCGTAGCCGGCCAGACGGCCCAGGTCAACGTCGTCCTGGGCCCGTTCGCCTATGATTTCGTCACCGGCTGGGGGACACAGGGCGCGGGGAACGGCCAGTTTGAGTTGCCGGTCGGCATCTCCAGCCCGACGTCGGGGGAAGTCTGGGTCGCCGACACCTACAATCATCGCGTCCAGAAATTCGGGAGCGACGGAGCGTTTCTGATCAAATGGGGATCCCGGGGCACGGGCAACGGCCAGTTGGACTTGCCCCACGGGATCGCCCTTTCGTCCGGGAACGTCTTCGTCGCCGACTCCGAGAACAACCGCATCCAAAAATTCAGCTCGAGCGGCGGCTACCTCGCCCAATGGGGGAGCCAGGGGACGAATACCGGCCAGTTCCAGACTCCGATGGGAATCGCTTCCGACAGCTCGGGCAGGATATTCGTGGCCGATACCCTCAATTCCCGCGTCCAAGTCTTCCAGGCCGACGGGACCTTCGTCACTTCCTGGGGCGGCCAGGGCACGGGGGATGGCCAGTTCTACCACCCCGTCGGCATCGCCGTGGACAAAGATGGGTACCTCTATGTCGCGGATAAGCTCAATCACCGCATCCAGAAATTCAATTCGTCAGGTGTGTTCCAGCTCAAGTTGGGGACCGGGACCGGGGGCCAAGGAGACGGCCAGTTCAATAACCCCTGGGGAGTCGCGACCGACAGCTATGGATACGTTTTTGTTGCCGACACGGACAACCACCGCATCCAAAAGTTTAGCTCGACCGGCGCCTTCGTCGTCAAGTGGGGAGCGCAAGGGGCCGAATTCCGCACCTTCAACCCGCCCAAGGCGATCGCCGTAGACAGCGCGAACAATATCTACGTCCTGGACACCGGGAACTTCCGCGTCCAGAAGTTCAAGATTTCGGTCCAGGTGATGGGGGGATCGGCTTCCATTCAGAGCTCCGGGCCGCCGGTATCGCCGTTTGCTCTGCGGCCGGGCGCCCCGGGCAGGCTGCTTTCCGGACCGCCCCGGGCCGTTCCACGGCTTCCGTCGGAGAAACGGGATAAGACCCGAGGGTAAATTGCGATTTGGGGACACGTTACC
>JALHUR010000403.1 GCA_022867325.1 Candidatus Aminicenantota bacterium
ATCGGCGGCGAGGAATTTCTGATCGTCGTTACGGAAGCTCCGCTTGTCTCCCTGGTCGACCTGGCCGAACGGATCCGGGTCGCCGTCGAAAAAGGAATCCGGATCGAGGAAGCCCCGGAAGGCTTCACCGTGACCGTCAGCATCGGCGTCGCGGTCATGAGCGCCGCCGACCAGAATATCGACGCCATCATCAAGCGGGCCGACGACGCCCTATACCGCGCCAAGAAGGAAGGACGGAACAGGGTCATCGGATCATGGACTCCCTGATGATTCGTCATCGAAAAAAGGAAAAGGATTCCACGGCCGAGGGCGAGGTCCAAGAGACCGTTTCCTTGCTGGCGGCCACTCTCGAATCGACGGCGGATGGCCTTCTCGCCGTCGACCGGCAGGGCCGGATCACGAAATTCAACAAGAAATTCCTGGAGTTATGGAGGATACCGGAGTCCCTCATCGCCGAACGCAGCGACGAGCGGGCCTTGTCGTTCGTCCTGGACCAGCTCCGAGATCCGGACCAGTTCCTGTCTAAAGTCCGGGAGCTCTACGCTTCGCCCCAGGCCGAGAGCTACGACGTTCTCGAGTTCAAGGATGGGCGGATCTTTGAAAGGTATTCGAAACCACAGGTCATCGGAAACGAGGCGGTCGGCCGCGTATGGAGCTTCCGGGACGTGACCACGCGCCGCCGGGCCGAGGAGGCCCTGAGGGAGAGCGAAGATCAATTCCGCGCCCTTTTCGACAATATGAGCGAGCTCGTCGTCCTCCATGAGCTGGTTTGCGACCCGGCGGGCCGTCCGGTCGACTACCGGATCCTCGATTGCAACCCGGCCTTCGCGGAGGCGACCGGGATCCCCCGCGATCGGGCGGCCGGCGCCCTTGCTTCCCGGCTTTACGGCACGGACGATCCGCCCTATCTCGAAATTTACGCCCGGGTCGTCCTTACCGGCCGCCCCGAGCATTTCGAGACCTATTTCCCCCCCCTCCAGAAGCATTTCAGCATCTCCGCTTTTTCCCCCGGCCCGGGCCGGTTCGCGACCGTGTCGACGGACATCACCGAACGGAAAAGGGTTGAGGAAGCTATCCGGGATAGCGAATCGATGTACCGGCTCCATTTCGAGAACGCGACCGACGTTATCTTCTCCTACGACCCCCATTTTCGGATCTTAAGCATCTCTCCTTCGGTCGAGAAGGTACTGGGCTACCGCCCCGAAGAGCTCGTCGGCAGGACGTTCGCGGAGGTCGCTATCCTCGCCCCGGAATCCTTGGCCTCGGCCCTGACCCAGGCGCGCCGGGTCTTGGCCGGCGAAGAAGTCACCGTCGAGTACGTCTTTATGACCAAAGACGGATCCCGGCGCTACGGCGAGACCAGCGGATCTCCCCTCGTTGTCGACGGCCGAGTCGTGGGCGCCGTCTCGATCGCCCGCGACATCACCGACCGCAAACGCTCCGACGAAGCCCTGCGGAGGAGCGAGGCCCTTCTCAAAGAAGCCCAGGAGGTCGCCCATATCGGCCATTGGGAGATCGACTATGCCAGCGGACAGCTGATGTGGTCCGAGGAAGTCTACCGGATCTTCGGCCGCTCCCCAAAGTCTTTCTCCCCGACCCGGGAGGCCTTTCTCGAGACCGTTCATCCCGAGGACCGGGAAGCCGTGCGCCGCGCCTTCGAAGAATCCTTGGAGGGCCGCAAGCCCTATCAGACAACCCACCGGATCGTCCGCCCGGACGGAAACGTCCGCATCGTTCAGGAGAGAAGCCGCATCTATTCCGACGGCCATGGCCGTCCCGTCCGTTCGCTGGGCACCGTTCAAGACATCACGGAACTCTGGCGGACCGAGCAGGCCCTCCAGGACAGCCTCGGCAAACTCCGCAAGACCCTTAGCGCATCCATCCAGGCCATGATCGCCATGATCGAAGTCAGGGACCCCTACACGGCCGGCCACCAGAAACGGGTCGCCGTCCTGGCCGCGGCCATCGCCGCCGAAATGGGATTCCCCTCCGAAAAGATCGAAGGACTCCGGATCGCGGCCTCCATCCACGACCTGGGAAAAATTTCCGTCCCGGCCGAAATTCTGTGCAAGACGGTCACCCTGACCGAGTATGAACTCATGCTTATCCGGATTCACCCCCAAATCGGGTTTGAAATCCTCAAGGGGATCGAATTCCCCTGGCCCGTGGATCATATCGTCCAGCAGCACCACGAGCGGCTGGACGGATCCGGCTACCCGAATAAGCTGCGGGGAGAGGCCCTCATCCCCGAAGCCCTGATCCTCATGGTCGCCGATGTCGTCGAGGCCATGACCGCCCACCGTCCCTACCGGCCCGCTCACAGCCTCGAGCAGGCCCTCCAGGAGATCGCCGGCAACGCCGGCGTCAAGTTCGACAGCGAGGTCGTGGCGGCCTGCCTGAGGCTCTTCAAAGAGAAGGGGTTTTCTTTTTAGGGGCGCGGAATCCTCGCCCGTGGCGATCTCCATCCCATCCAAAAAAACCCTGACGACATGGGCGGCAGGAATCCGGGCCGGCGGACCATCAAACAGGTTTCGGTCCAGGACGACGAGGTCCGCAACCTTGCCGGGTTCGATCGAGCCGCGGAGGTTCTCCTCGCGGCAGAGGAAGGCTCCATTGATCGTGTAGGCGGCCAGCATCGTCGCGAGGTCGATCCGCTCCTCGGGGATCCAGGCAGGAGAGTCCGCGACGCCCGGTTCAACCCGGGTTATTCCAACCTGAACGGCCTCGAGCGGATTCATCGAGGAGACCGGCCAATCGGAGCCGCCGGCCACAACGGCGCCGGTCCGGACGACGCTCCCGATCGGGTAGAGCCAGCGCGAGCGGGCCGGGCCGAGAACCGGCAGGGTCAGGTCCGTGATGTAGCGATCGGCCCAGGCCCATAAGGCCTGGAAGTTCGCCACGACACCCAGGGGCCGGAAGCGGACGATGTCGGCCGGGTCGATGAGCTCAAGATGAGCGATC
>JALHUR010000404.1 GCA_022867325.1 Candidatus Aminicenantota bacterium
GCCGGGATTATCAGAAAAAGTCCGGGACGTATGGGTCCGAATATCCCGAGATGCAGAGGCTCAAGTCCGAGCTGGAGACGACCCGGCAGGCGCTCGAAAGCGAAACGAAGAACCTGATCAACGGCGCCTACTCGGATTTCCAGGCCGCGCTGAAAAAGGAGCAGTCCCTGACCGAGGTCTTCAACGACCAGAAGAAGGAGGCCGAGCAGCAAAACTCCAACGCCATCTCCTACTACAGCCTGAAAAACGATATCAGCAACAAGAAAAACCTCCTGGATATGCTCATGAAACGGGAAAGCGAGACGGGCGTCTCGGCCCGGCTCCGGGGCTTGAGGACGTCGAATATCAGGATCGCGGACAAGGCCAGGGTGCCGGCCTCGCCGTCGAGCCCCAACAAGAAGAGGAATTTGCTGCTGGCTCTTTTCCTGGGGCTTTTCGGGGGGGTGGGGATCGCTTATCTCCTTGAATATTTCGACAATTCGGTCAAGACAAGCGAGGACGTGGAGAGGTCGGCCGGCCTGCCGACGCTCGGCATCATCCCGGAATTCAGCGTGGACGGATACAAAAAAGGCTATGGCTACGGGTACGGCTACGGGTATGGGCAGGGGGGGAGCAAGAAGAAAAAGAAGCTGGTCGTAGTCGTCCCGAGGCGTCTCGACAAGGAAGAGACCGCCCCGGCGGGCGGAGAGGAAGGGAAATCGGAGAAAGAAGAGGAGCCCAAGGCCGAGAAAGAGAGGGCCATCGCTCATATCGAGCTGATCACGTACTACGCGCCCAAGTCGAATTTCTCGGAGAGCTACCGTTCGATCCGGACGGCGTTCCTGTTGTCTTCGGCCGGGCCGAGCCGCAAGACGATGATCGTCTCAAGTGCCCTGCCCGCGGAGGGGAAAAGCGCCAATGTCTGCAATTTCGCGGTCACCCTGGCCCAGAACAACAAGCGGGTCCTGGTCGTGGACGCCGATTTGAGGAAATCGCGCCAGCACCGGATCTTCGGCGTCAAAAACCTCCAGGGGCTGACGAATTACCTGACCATCGGGGCGGAGCTCAAAGACTTGGTCAAGCCGACGAAGATCGAGAACTTATTCCTGGTCAATTCAGGCCCGCTCCCGCCCAATCCGGCCGAGCTCCTGGGGTCGGAGAAGATGGCGGCGCTGCTGGATCAGTTGAAGAAAGCGTTCGATTATATCGTGTTGGATACGCCGCCGATCCTGGCCGTAACCGACGCCTTGGTGGTCGCGCCGCACACGGACGGCGTCATTTTAATCGTTTGGAGCGGAAAGACGCCCCGGGAATCCCTCAGAATGGCCAAGGAAAAGCTCGACCTGATGAACATCAAGACGCTGGGCGTCGTGATCAACCATCTGAACCCGCGGGATCTCGGATATTATTACAAGCATTATCACTATCACGACCGGGGCTACGGGGCGGGCGGAGGCGCGCAGGATTGAAGTATAAGCGGGCGGCGGTTGGGCTGGGGATCGGTCTGCTCGCGGCCGCGAGCGCGGCCGGCGAGACCTGGAAAGGGAGGAATCTCAGGTTCACGATCGAGCGGGCGCCTCTGAGGGCGGGGCCGCTGCGGATCCAGCCAATGCTGTACCTGACGGATGCCGGGTACGACTCGAATATTTATGGACAAATCGAGCGGCCGGTGAAGGATTATTGGCTGCAGGCGGGGCCGGGGATCGATGTCTATGTGCCGGTCAAGAAGAAGAAGATCGTCTTTTCGGTCTCGGAGTCGCCGCGCTACGTTTACTTTTTCGAGACCAAACGGGAGAGGGCCTGGAACAATTATCTTCGGGGCGAGGTCTCGCTGCTGTTCAATAAGATATTCATTTCGGGCGGCGGCCTCCTTAATAACTACAAATTCCGTTATCCCTTCGAAATCGACATCTGGCCGCGGCTCA
>JALHUR010000006.1 GCA_022867325.1 Candidatus Aminicenantota bacterium
CGGCCATCTGGCCGTTCCCTTCGATCCCGTACGCCTCGACTCCTTTTTCGGCGAGGAGGGCCAGGAACTCGCCGCGTCCGCAGCCCAAATCCAGGACCCGCCCCCCCGGCTCGAAATAAGGGAGGTAGCGGGCCTGCTGAGCCCGAATTTTGTCTTCGTCGCCGCGGTAGCGGATCTCGAACCCGGTGTAACGGGCTTCTTCAAGGGGCGTTAAAACCTCTCTGACTTGGGCGGCCGTCGGGAGAGCCTTGGATTCGAGCGCGGCCAGCAGGCGGTCGAGCTTGTCTCTGATGAGGATGAAGGTTTTCATCAGCGCCGAAACATCCTCGTAGAGGGCGGCCAGCTTGTCGACCCGCCACTCCATGCTCTTGAAGATCATCCCGACGTGATTGCTGCCCAGGGCGTCCCACTCCCTGTCCTTGGCGTCCATGAGCCGGACCTGGAGGTCGAGGAGTTCCACAAGAGCGGCGGTCTCGGCGCCGCCCGAATCATGAAGGGCTTTGAGTTTTTGCCGGACGAGATCTTCTGTCTCTTGACGGTCCTGGGCGAGTTTCTCGATGACCCGTCGCATGCTCACTTGGCGGGCGGCTGGCCTTTATCGGGAGGGAGTTCCTTCTCGTCGGATTCCTTTCCGCTGATGGACTTCTTGAAGTTGCGGATGCCGTCTCCCAGCGACTTGCCTAATTCCGGGAGCTTCCTGGCGCCGAATAGGACGACGATGATCAGGGCGATGAGGAGCAGTTCGGTCGGTCCGACCGGTCCGAAAAGAAACATCGTTAACCTCCTCTCGAGGGGTTGTCTCGAATTCGAAAAAAGCGGAATCGAACTCTTTCAATGTACCGTGTTAAACTTGAAAAGTCAAGAAATGGGGCGGGCTGGACAGGGGGAGGTCCAGGCTGTATGATACTCACTCCCATGGACAGGATCCGAAATTTTTCGATCATCGCCCACGTCGATCACGGCAAATCGACCCTGGCCGACCGCTTCATCGAGCTGACCGGGGCGCTCTCCTCCCGGGAGCTCAAGGAGCAGGTCCTGGATACCATGGATCTCGAGCGGGAGAGGGGGATCACGATCAAGGCCCAGACGGCCCGGCTGACCTACAAAAGCCGGTCGGGGGAAGAGTACATCTTCAACCTGATCGACACGCCCGGCCACGTCGATTTCTCCTATGAAGTCTCGCGTAGCCTGTCCGCTTGCGACGGGGCCCTCCTGGTCATAGACGCCTCCCAGGGGGTCGAAGCCCAGACCCTGGCCAACGCCTACCTGGCCGTCCACAACGACCTCCAGCTTGTCCCGGTCATCAACAAGATCGACCTGCCCCAGATCCAGATCGAAGAGACCCTGGAGCAGATGGAGCACGTCATCGGCCTGCCGCGCGGCGATGCGCTTCTCGTCAGTGCCAAGACCGGAATTGGCGTTCCGGAGCTCTTCGAGGCCATCGTCGAGCGCATTCCGCCGCCCAAGGGCGATCCGGCGGCGCCCCTCAAGGCGCTCCTGTTCGACTCCTGGTACGACCCCTACCGCGGCGTCGTGGTCCTGGTCCGGATCTTGGACGGCGAGCTCCGGCGCGGGGACAGGATCGTGCTCATGTCCTCGGACTCGGACTACGAGGCCGAGGAGGTCGGCTATTTAACGCCAAAGGCCGTCAAGTCCGACGTCCTGCGGACGGGCGAGGTCGGCTATCTGATCGCGGGGATCAAAAAGCTCAGCGACGCCCGCGTCGGAGACACGGTCACCCACCGCCAGCGGCCGACGGCACGGGCCCTGCCCGGCTTCCAGCCGGCCAAGTCCATGGTCTTCTGCGGTATCTTCCCGGCGGGAGAGACCCGCATCGAGGAGCTCCGCGACGCCGTGGAGAAGCTCCGGCTCAACGACGCTTCGTTCCAGTACGAGCCCGAAAATTCCCCCGCCCTCGGGTTGGGCTTCCGGGCGGGATTCCTGGGCCTTCTCCACCGCGAGATCGTCCAGGAGCGGCTTGAGCGCGAGTTCGGGCTGACCCTGATCACGACGGCCCCGACCGTCGGCTACCGGGTCACGACCAAGACGGGGGAGGTCCTCGAGATCCACAATCCGTCCGAGATGCCGGACCCGGCCTCGATCGCGATGATCGAGGAGCCGGTCATCGACGCCGTCATCCTGACCCCGGACCGCTACCTGGGGGCCCTGTTCAAGCTCATCGAGGAGCGGCGCGGCGAGCAGAAGAAAATGGAGTACATCGGGCCGAGCCGGGTCCTGCTCGGCTACGCGCTCCCCCTCAACGAGGTCGTCTTCGATTTTTACAACCAGCTTAAAAGCCTGTCCCAAGGCTACGCCTCGCTCGACTACGAGTTCGCCGGCTACCGGGAAGGGCCCCTGGTCAAGCTCGACATCCTCATCAACGCCGAGGCCGTCGACGCCCTGTCCCTGATCGTCCACGAGGACAAGGCCTACACGGTCGGCCGAGCCCTGGCCGCGCGGATGCGCAAGGTCATACCCCGCCAGCAGTACGAGGTGGCCATCCAGGCCGCGGTCGGGAAGCGGATCATCGCCCGCGAGACGGTCAAGCCCTTCCGCAAGGACGTCCTGGCCAAGCTTTACGGCGGCGACTACACCCGGAAGATGAAGGTCCTCGAGAAGCAGAAGGCCGGCAAGAAGCGGATGCGCCGGGTCGGCAAGGTCGACATCCCCCAGGAGGCCTTCCTGGCCGTCCTGGAAATTAAATAAATTCGGAGATATCAGCAGCCGGTTGGAGCCGGCCTTGACGAAGGGTCTCGCTAGGGGCTTGCTTTTTTGTTTTAGGCAACTATAATTAATAATGTCACTACTAAGTTTGTAAGGGAGGGTATCCATGGCAAAATGGAAGGTCGTTTTCGTCCTAATCTCCGGGTTGCTTTTGACATCGGTTCTAAACGCCGCGTGGATTTCGATCTCTCCGGCGGCGCTGAGGCCCAGCGATTCTCTAGCTGACAGTATCGTTTGGCATGCGACGCCAAGCGAATTCTATTTTGAAACCTACGCGCCCTATGTTGTCAACGTCCCGCTCAATCTTCCTGATGGCGTCGCTCTAAAGAAATTCATCATTTATGTTACCGATCAGAGCGGTCCGTCAAATAATATTTGGGTTCATATTCAGCGGCAAAGTTTGGCGACGGGCACCGTCGTGTCGGTGGCCACCATTACAACGATGGATTTGGGATCGCTCACTCGAGCGATGTTGAGCAGAGATTTGACGGCAATCACGGTCAATAATTCTCTGTATTCTTACAGCTTGAGGATCAACTTCGACTACGCGGGCTCGAAAATGAAGTTTCACGGGGCCCGGATCAGCTACTAAAAGAAGAAGCGGAAGCGGAGAGGGCGGCGCCGATCAAGCCGGCTGAATTCGCAGCCGGAAGTCCCTATAATAGATGGGGCTAGATCTCGATAAAACAGAACGACACATCATCTCTCCGGATATTTTTTAGGGAGGATTGCTGATAAAATAGATATCCGGAGGATGTGCATGCGTCCTGTCATCTGGTGGAAGAACGGCCGCGTCGTCATGATCGACCAGCGCCAGCTCCCCGGCCGCGAGGTCTATATTGAGTGCAAGAATCATGAGCGGGTGGCCCGGGCCATCGAGACGCTCGCCATCCGGGGCGCCCCGGCGATCGGGGTCGCCGCCGCCTATGGCGTCGCTTTGGGCGTCTCGCGGCTCAAGGGCGGGGCGGATTTGGATGGAGCGTTCGCTAAAATACATAAAAGGCTGTGGCGGACCCGCCCCACGGCCCGGAATCTTTTCTGGGCCCTGGAGCGGATGAAGGCCGTCTACGAGAAGAGCTGGGGCCTCGGCCTCGCCGCCCTCAAGAAACGGCTCTTGGCCGAAGCCGCCGCGATCGACCGCGAAGACGTCATGATCAATCGCAAGCTGGGACGGAACGGGAGCGCGCTGATTAAAAGCGGCTCCACGGTCCTCACCCATTGCAACGCGGGCGCCCTGGCCACGGCCGGATACGGGACGGCCCTGGGCGTTGTGCGGGCGGCCGTCGAGCGGGGGAAAAAAGTCCGGGTCGTAGCCGACGAGACGCGGCCCGTCCTCCAGGGCGCGCGGTTGACCGTCTGGGAACTTGCCCGGGACCGGATCCCGGTGACTCTCATCACGGACAACATGGCGGCCTACCTGATGGCGCGGGGCGAGATCGATCTCGTCATTGTCGGCGCCGACCGGATCGCCCGCAACGGCGACACGGCCAACAAGATCGGGACCTACGGCGTCGCCGTCCTGGCCAAGGAGCACGAGATTCCCTTCTACGTCGCCGCTCCGCTGAGCACGGTCGACTTGGGCCTCAAGGACGGGAGCGGGATTCCCATCGAGGAACGCTCGGGCGACGAAGTCAGGCGCATCCGCGGAAAGCTCATTACGCTGCCCAAGGTCGATGTACGCAATCCGGCCTTCGACGTCACGCCGGCGAAGTATATCACGGCCATTATCACCGAAAGAGGCATCGCCCGGCCTCCCTTGGCGCGGAGCCTGGGCGCTTGGATAAGGACGTAGGCGGCTCCCTTACATGCGACTCCTGGCCATCGAGACCTCCTGCGACGAAACTTCGGCCGCCGTGCTGGCCGGCCCGGCCGAGGTCCTTTCGAACGTCGTCCTGTCCCAGGACGCGATCCACGCCCCCTACGGCGGCGTCGTCCCCGAGCTCGCTTCGCGCCAGCACCTGAAATCGATCGATCTCGTCGTCGGCGAAAGCCTCAACCTGGCCGGCGTCCGAGCGGCTGACATGGACGCCTTCGCCGTGACCCAGGGCCCGGGCTTGGTCGGGTCGCTCGTCGTGGGGATATCCTTCGCCAAGGGGCTCGCCTATTATTTTAAAAAGCCCCTCGTCGGCGTCGACCATCTCCAGGCCCACATCCAAGCGGCTTTCATCGAGCAAGCGGACGTCCCTTACCCTATACTGGCCATCGTCGTATCGGGCGGCCACACCTCGGCCTTTCTCCTCAAGGAACCGCTCCGCTATGAGCTGCTGGCCCGGACGCGCGACGACGCGGCCGGAGAGGCTTTGGACAAGATCTCGAAATTCTTGGGACTGGGCTATCCGGGCGGCCCGATTATTGAAAAGTTGGCCAAGGACGGGAATCCGAAACGATTCCCTTTCGCCCTTCCCAAAATGACGGACCGCAGCCTCGACTTCAGCTTCAGCGGGTTCAAGACGGCCGCCCTCCGGATCATCCGCGAGGAAGGGATTTCCAGGGAGGGGGCGGCGCTGGCCGATTTCCTGGCCAGCTTCGAGGAGGCGGTCATTCGGTCGGTCATGAAGAAGGTCGAGCGGATGACCGAGACCTTCGAGCCGCGGGCCCTCATCCTGAGCGGCGGCGTCGCCCGCAACAAGCGGCTGCGGGCGCGCTTCGAGGGATTCGCGGCCGAGAACCGGCTCAAGGCGGCCATCCCCTCGCCCAAGCTCTGCACCGACAATGCCGCCATGGTCGGCAGCCTGGCCCTGGCCAAGCTCAAAGCGGGCGCCGACGCCTTTGCCTCCCTCGACCTCAACGCCTACCCGCGTTAGATTATTATTTCTGGGAAATATTTTTATCAATTTGTGCCTTAACACGCATTGTTAAAATTGCATTGCTACATAATAATTTCCGGAGATATAATAATATAGTGCAAGGTTATTGGTCCCTAACAGCTCGCGAAATAGAAATAATTGGCCGCTCTCCAGGAGGCGACAAATTCGTTAATTTACTTAACAGATTGATTCATGCCCATGCTTTTGCTAGTGGAATTACTGATTCTAATATAGAAACTAATTTAGCCACAACTATCCCTGATGGAGGCGTAGATACAAAAGTAAATATCGCAATCCCTTCAGATTCAACGGGATGGTTCAAAGAAAAAACTATATGGCAGTTTAAGGCAAGTGAATACTCCTCGTTAAATAAAACCAAGCTTACTAGTGAAATCAATAAAACATTTGCAAAGAGATGTATTCAACAAGGCTATGGATATCGGTTATGTATATGTGATAATTTGCCTCCCAGCAAGAGTACTGAATGGGTGGAAATTCTCAATGGGGAAGCAAAAAGAATAAATCCAAATGCCGTTCCTGTTGCGGTTATTTCATCCGATAATATAGAGAATTGGATTGATAAATACCCTGCTATTGTTATTTATTTTCGTCAGAGCGGTTTTGGCGGCGATTTTTTATATCTGGAAGCTTGGAGAGTTAGCATAATTCATGATACTGCGAAGTATGTTCAACCGGATAAATGGCAAGTATATCGGGGCCAATTTCTAAACCACATTAACTTCCGAACAACTTCTGGATCAGCAATTATAACTCTACAGGGTGCTGCGGGAGTTGGAAAGACACGCTTGGTATATGAAGTGCTTAAAGAGATCGAAGGAGTGAAAAACCTCCTAGTTTACACAAGCGACGAAGACAAAGCAGTTGAAATGGCTTATCATTTTGCCAATAATCCTACATGCCATGCAATATTAGTAGCTGATGAGTGTACAATACAAAAAAGAATAAAGCTTGAAAATCTGCTCAAGGGACACCAAAGTCGTATTAAGACTATTGCTATTGACAATAGTGGGCAAAGGCCCCCAAGTGGAATCCCTGAGTTGTGGCTTGAACCTGTCTCAAGTGAAAAACTTGAAGAGATATTAACGATTAATTTTTCTGAGATTTCTATCGAGAGAATACGTGCTTATAGTGATCTTGCCAAGGGTTTCCCTCAGTTTGCGATTTGGCTTTGTAAAAGTGATGCGCAAATACAAAAAAATGGGACTTTGGAATCTGCTTTTATTGATATTAATAATACACTTGAGGGAAGGCTAGCAGAGTCAGATCTTCAGGTATTGGAGGCTCTCGCCCTAATTAAGACCGTTGGATACAAAGGGGAAACATCTGGAGAGCTCGAGTCATTATCACAGCTAGTAAGAATGGATGCTATTGTGCTCCAACAAACAGCCCCTCGACTTCACGACAATCCTGGCTTCGTGGGCAAGGCAGGAAGGTACTTCTATGTGACTCCGGACATTGTCGCACAAGTAGCTTTTAAAAGAGCTTGGAAACGGTGGGCTCAGGATGATCCTGAGCATTTTTTAGAAAAAATGCCAAGCACGTTGTTAGAGAAATTTCTTGTGCGGGTTTCTGAAAGCGCTCCTTCTTCAATCCGTGAGAAAGTGGCGTTTTTTTTTCTGGAATGGGCTAACAAAATAAAACCAACTGATCTTATTGATATAAAAATAACTAACAAAATAGTTATTCTGATCAGCGTTCATCCAAATATTTTTCTTCCAGTTCTCCACAGAATAATCAAGTCAGCTTCAAAGCAGACCCTATATGAAGTTAGCGGGGATAGTACTTCCTTAGGTTGGGGGCCACGGCGTTATCTTGTTTGGCTGATGGAGCGATTAGCTGCATTTCCTGAATATTTTGATAATTCCGAAGAAATCCTCCTTGCCCTCGCATTATCAGAAAACGAGCCTGGTATAGCAAATAACGCTTCAGCAATTTGGAAGCAGCTTTTTCGCATATTTCTATCAGGTACTGCAGTCCCGTTCAATAATCGTCTGAAAAGACTTCGTAGCTACGTATACTCAAGCGATGTTCAGATCTCTGATCTTGCACTGAGTGCCCTAGAAGATACACTTAAGATAAATACATCTCGCATACTAGGGCCAGCAGTCGTTGCAGGGCGTATACCCCCGCCCGATTGGCTCCCTAAAACAAATAGAGAGACACGGTTAGCCTGGAATGAGGTTATTGAACTTCTATTAGAACTAATCACTAATAAGGAATTTCCTTTAAGTGAAAAAGCAATAAATGCTGGAATTGCGCATATGCGCCAACTCCTCAATATGGGATACGCCGAGCAGTTAAAAAAGAGCATTAATAAGTTGATTCTATCCGATTTGCAGCGTGCTAGGATCATCAGCGAGATAGAAAATTTTCTTCATTTTGATATTCTGGAAGCTGAAGACAATAAAAGGTTTGAACCCGAATATGTGGAGGTAATTCGCAACTGGCAATATGATCTGCAGCCATGCGATTTGCATGGGCGACTGGTAGCTAAATTAGGAGTATCTCCTTGGCATCACGTCATTATTAAGGATAGAGAAAAATGGGTTAGAGAAATCGGCGATCTTGCTAAGCTATTGATTATGGACCCATCCATATTTTCAAAAGAACTAGATTGGCTTTTTTCTAAAGATGCTATAAGCGCAGGGGTTCTGGGCGAAGAAATCGCTAAAAGAGATAAGGATATTACTCTGTTTGATGTAATATGCAAATCCGTTTTGGGCCGGCCTAACGTCTCATTAGTTAGAGGTTATCTCTTTGGGATAATGAAGCAAACGGATGCTCATGACAAACGAATTAACCACTTTTTAGATAAGGTTCAAGATAAGTACGCCGAGGCAGCAGTTGAGCTCGCCTCTGCATCCGAGAGACGGCTTCGTAAATTCGACCGCTTAATAAGACTAGTGGACCAAAAGAAATTACCCTTGCATTATATTCGGATACTTGGTTTCGGGTATGACGCATTGAGCAACAACCAAGTCAAGGAAGTACTCAAGCGCTTACTTGGGCGTATTGAAGATGAGAATATCTGTAGAATTGCCCTTGAGTTTATTTTTAGCGTTACTCACAGTTCGCCAAGTAAAATCCTGATTTCTGAGAATGAACTGACAAAAATAGCGTGGGCTATTCTGGAAAGCACAGTGGGCGTGGGATCACTTGAAGAGCATTATTGGGCGGAGGCTTTATCGGCAATTGCTGAATCCGATCCAAAACAAGCAGCAAGACTTGCAGTGCTCAGAATGGTCGAGCAGGGATTATTGGGGAAAAAACTTAATGAAGTAATTATTTGGCTGGCAAAAGAATGTCCCATTGAAATAACAAATGCCTTGGTAGAAGTTGCACTCGATAAGCAAAAAGGTTGGCACTTTTTTGTGGGCAATTTTAGGGCGCTTGTTGATATTCTTCCTATTTCTATGGTTGTAAGTCAGATAAAACTATCTGGAGTGGAACTCGCCCTCAGATTAGCGAGACACTTGCCGCAACCGTTTATTGATGATCATGGAAATCCATCAGTTCCAGAATTAACTGCATTTGTACTTCAGGAATATCAAGATGATGATCGAGTGTTCAGTGAATTTTTAGCTGGTGCACACTCATTCCAAATGTACTCTGGCGATATTGCTGCACAAAGAGAGAAAGAAGCTAGAGAAGCATTTAAATTCCTAGACCATCCAATTAAACGAATAAGCGAATGGGCAAGATTAGAAAGTAAAAGAGGCTTGCGAGAAGCCGAAATGTGGCGCCAGATAGATGAAGAGACGATAATAGAGTGATATTTAATTGATATACTAAAAGAAACTAAGTAGATCGACGAATATCATGGTGGGGATTGGCATTCGTAAAGATTTCTCTTATTACAATAAATAGATTCAAATTTTAGGGCCATTATGCATGATTCTGTGGTAGCGCAGCAGGCTGGGCCTGTGGCTGTACCTCAGGTTGAATATACTGTGTTGATGGAATTCGACGTTTCCATTCGGCATCTCTGGTCGCAATTATTGAGCCTCTAATATTTGAAGGATGCGTATCTTGAAAATTGCCAACAAGACGCAAAGGCTTCTTCTTTTCAATTTCTACTTTAAATTGCATATTCCCTCTTTTATCTAGGGGTTCATGAGGTCCAGATCTTGTTACTGAGTAATTGAAGCTAAAAAAACCATCTGGATAGCATTCAATTGATTCCGATCGCCATATTGATATATCACTTCGGGAAAAAGTCCCACCGTAATTTGTCCCCGTAATTTTAATTTCTGTAAATTTTTGGCAGATATCAATTCTTCCATATCTGACATAATGTGGATCCGCGGGATTTTCTAAAACGTGGTACCAAATTCCATTTATATTAAGTTGTGGATACAGATAAATCCACAGTTTATTATCAAATGCCCATGATGTAACATTATAAATAAAAGCATAGAAGCCAATTCCACAAAATAATTCTATAATTATTTTTATTATTATATTTTTATAAGGATTAGAAAAAACTGCTAATTTTACATCTTTTAAAATACTTATTAAGACGATCTGTAAAATAAGCGTAAAAAGGACCGCAAAGGAAAAAACCTTAATGAATCCCCGACGGAATAAAACCATATTCCCTCCTCTTGGCTCTTGAAGATTTCCTGCTTTTTGTGACATAATCAAAACATGAGGAAAGTAACTTGTCAAGCAGATTAATTATTAATTTTCCAAATATATTTATCGCCCATGCCAAAAAATAAAGGCTTTCAAGCCTATGGATGAATGACATCTCGGAGCTGAGCCAGCTCTAGCTGGCGGAGCGGAAGTTTTTTCAGGCATAATCTGGATATGTCCAGAAATGCAAAAGGGGCTCACCCTCCGGGTTTTAGCTTGATTTCATGATATGAGTTTGAAGGAGATATACATCAATGAAAACTGACGAATTAATATTTTTGGAGACCGATGATGCTTGTGCATATTGCGGTATCAAACAAAGAGATAATCTGTCTATACATCACATAGAAGGGAATACCCGAAAAAACGATTATGAGAATATGATTGCACTCTGCCACAACTGTCATCATCGTCTGACAAATAATAAAGGTATCTCTCGAGAAGACATAAAAAACAGGAAGAAAGATTTGATCTTTAAGACGTTAACTCAAGTAGGAGTAAATGCTCTCAAAATGGCATATAGGAAAAAAGCTGAAATAGGTGCTATTCCCTTTATGGTTTTTCACCTTGTAGAAATGGGATATTTAAAAAAAACAGGATCATTATATTGGAGCGGAGACGTTGATTATCTTGCTAAATACGAATTAACAGAAAAAGGGCAAGATCTTTATGAAAAATGGCTAAAGTAATTATTTATAAAAATAGGCTGAAAGTACCCAATCAGGATGAAGAAAGGAACACAAAAACGGATTGATTGAACGAAGCCGCTTAAATCATTCCCTGAGCAGGAGCAAGACGTTTTCTTTCGTTAATTGATCCAGCTCGGCGGGGCGTTCGAGAAAGGGGCGGACATCGGCGACGGCTTTCTTCCAGTCCAGGCGTCCGAGTTTCCGGGCGATCACGGCTTTCCAATTATCCTTGGTGAGCTCGGGCCCCGCCCACCGCGTCTGGCGGAGGGCGGCGGCCAGGAAGGGGATGTTCGGTTCCGGCCAGTTCCGATCGGACAGGTACCAGAAGAGATCATAGAGGTCCCGGCCTTTCGTGTAGGGACGGGCGAGAAGGGCGTGAAGCTTGCCGCTCAGCAACGAGGACTTGTCGTAATGCTTGAAGTTCAAGATGGCCGTATAGCGGCGGATCACGGAGGTTTCCGTTTGTCCGCGCGCGGGAGGCTTGGTGTCCCGCTCGACTTTGACCGACAGGACTTCCGTACGGCGCGGAGACAGGCCGAGCTCGTGATACAAACCGCTGAAACGGACGAGCGCGGATGAGACGGCAGTCCTTTGCCGAACCTTGACATCCACGTCGTAGGCTTCGGCCTGGAATCCGCGGCGGACGGATTCCATGAGGTTCGTGAAGTCCGGCTCGGAGCCCGGCTTTTCCAGGGCGAAGTCCAGATCCTCGGAATACCTGGGAAGACCGTAGAGAAAGCGCAGGGCCGTTCCGCCATGGAAAATCCAACGCCGAAAAGCCCCCTGCTCCTGGAGCATCTGCAGAATCCTGGCTTGAACGTATTCCCTGGCCAGACTTCTGGCCCGTAAGCGGTCGGGAGCTTCGGCGACGATCCGGCCCAGGTGATCTTTCATGTTCGGTCCTCCTCCCGGAGCTTATGGATGCTTAAGTAGGCTGCCATGAGCTTCGGGCTCTTCGTTTGGGCCGCCATGTCTTTAAGGCGGCCCATATTCAAGGACGCGAGATTTTGCAGTCTGAGCTCACGGAGATAGGCCGGGTCGCCGGATCCGGGCGGCAGGTAGAGTAGGTCCAGAAGGGCTTTCTCGGGCTCGGCCACGAAGGCGCGTTGTCCCTGTTCAAGGTCGAGGCGGCGATATCCGAAGAAGAGCGTCCTCCGGACATGTTTGTAAATAAACGATCCGAGGGAGTTGGCGAGATGTTCCGGGCGCCCCGTCGTTACGCTTGTCACGGAGGGCACATATTCGGGGATCAGGCCGTGATATTCCAGGGCCGACTGGAGGCTCACGTAAGAAGCGGATTTCATGAGGTTGGCGGCTGTAAAAGGGTGAGGATCGTTTTTTCGATAGCGTTCGGAAAGAGCGTAGACGCCTCTGCGGAGTTGAATGAGCCGGCCGGATTTCCTCCATCGGGACAATTGCCTCCCCAGGTCGACGGGATTGGGAGATACGGCCGCCAGAAGGCTTGACCGGAAGACGGCTTCCTTGCCGACAACCAGCAACAGCTCCTCATATTTCATAGTAATAATATGCCATAATAGGCAAATAAATGCAATATAAACATGAAGTGCCGCCTAACCGGAAATAATAATCCTCTTCCCTCCGCAGACTCGGCGGGCGTTGACCCGTTCGCCGACGCTAACCCCGTCCTTTAGGGCGGCACTCATGGAAGCCCTGAGTGCTGCAAAGCTGGGACGAGAAGCGACACTTTTGTACTCAGCCCCATCTTCTCTCAAGGGGCTGAGTGGGCTCAGGGTTAACCCAGACCAAGCCCCGGCCTTCAGGCCGGCACTCATAAGCCTGGACCGGCCTATGAGTACCGGCGAAGACGCCGGGGAGTCGATGGGTTGACAGCGGCCGGGGGGGGTGATATCGTGCCCTCAGATCACAACTCGTGATAAACAATCGCCTTAAGAAAAAAGAATTCCGGGGGTGCTCATGATTCACGGCTTGAAACGGTATTCCTGCATCGCGCTCTTCCTGGCCTTCCTCTCCTCGAACGCGGGCTACGCCCAGGAGACAGCGGCGCTTCCCGATGACCAGGTCAAGGAGCGGTTGAGCTTCATCACGAACGCGCTGGACTCGGCGCAGCCCCGCGCCAAGACCTGGTGGTACGGCTGGATTTCCGCCTATTCGGCCGGGACCGTAGTACAGTGGGGGTTGGCCAAGGCCCACTGGAACGACGTCAAGCAGGATGAGAATTTCCCGGAGCCCCGGATGGTTCGCGACAGGGGCTTTGCCGAGGACATGCTGGTGGGAGGCGCGACCACCGCCCTGGGAGTCGGCGGCCTGTTAATCGACCCCTTTGTGCCGGCCTATGGACCCAGCCGATTGAGACCCATGCCGGAGACGACGGCGGAGGAGCGCCGGGCGAAGCTGATCAGGGCCGAGGAGCTTCTCCGCCAATGTGCGCGTCGGGAAAAGGACGGGCGGGGCTGGCTGACCCATCTCCTGAACCTCGGCGTCAACGCCGCGTCGGGCGTCGCGACCGCGGCCGCCTTCCACCGGCCCTGGACAGATGGGCTCATGACATTCGCGGCCGGAGAGACAGTATCGCTCCTCAATATCTACACGCAGCCGCGCCGGGCGATCCGTGACCTGGAGAATTATGAAATCAAGTATTTGGGAAGACAGGGGGCCTTTCGGACGCAGCCGCCCGATGACCGGACCTGGATCTTCGGCGTCAGCCCGGGCTGCGTCAGCCTGAGGATTCAATTCTGACTCGAGGGAGAAGGAGGATCGGATGGACGAAGTCAAAACCAAGGTTTACGGCTATCGATGGCTGGTTCTGCTGGCTTTCGTTCCGATCGCTTTGATGACGCAGGTCCTGTGGATCAGCTTCGCCCCGATCACGAGCGTCGCGGTCCGGTTCTACACCACCTCGGACCTGATGATCGGCCTCCTGTCCATGGTCTTCATGGTCGTCTACATCCTGATGTTCCTGCCCTCGGCCTGGGTCATCGACACCTGGGGATTCAAGATCGCGGTCGGCATCGGCGCCGTCCTGAGTGCCGTCTTCGGCCTCAGCCGCGGGATTTTCGCCTCGAACTTCACCATCGTCTTTATCTCCCAGGTCGGCGTTGCCGCCGGCCAGCCCTTCGTGCTCGGCTCCATCACCAAGGTCGCGGCCCGCTGGTTTCCGGCCGAGGAACGGGCGACCGCCGTCGGGCTGGGCACGCTGGCCCTCTACCTGGGCCCGCTGGCGGCCATGCTGCTCAGCCCGTTCCTGGTCCTGCGAATCGGCCTTCCCCGCATGCTGACGGCCTACGGCATCGCGACCGCCGTCGCCGCCGCCCTCTTTCTGATCGTGGCCCGCGAGCATCCGCCCACGCCGGCCGGCCGGGATGAGCGCGCCCTGATGCTGGACGGGCTCAAGTCCATGATCCGCCAGAAGGACTTCCTCTTTCTTCTGATCATGTTTTTCGTCGGGCTGGGCATGTTCAACAGTATCTCGACCTGGATCGAGGACATCATCCGGCCGCGCGGATTTTCGATCTCCCAGGCCGGCCTGCTCGGCGGCCTGATGCTCATCGGCGGCATCATCGGCGCGGTCGTCGTCCCACTCTTCTCCGATAAGTCCCGGCGGCGCAAGCCCTTCCTGGTCATGGCCCTGGCCGGACTGCTTCCGGGGCTCATCGGCATCACCTTCGCCGAAAGCTACGGGCTGCTGCTTGCTTCCGGGTTCCTGTTCGGCTTTTTCCTGCTCAGCGCCGGCCCGATCGGATTCCAGTACGCGGCCGAGATCACCCACCCGGCTCCCGAGGGGACCTCGAACAGCCTGCTGCTGGTGGCGGGACAGATTTCGGGGATTCTGTTCATCCTGGGGATGAACGCCCTCAAGTCTCCGGTCAGCAAGGCCATGACCGGTTCGCTCCTGATCCTGGCCGGGCTGACCGTCGTCGGCGTCATTCTCGCGACCCGGCTCCGCGAGTCGCCCATTCACGATCGCTGAGACGATACGAATTCATCGCAGCCCGAACGCCGTCCGCGCCCTATTGTCTCGCCAGGCGTTTCCGCCCGATTGCGACCAGGTTTTTGATGAGGTCGAGGGCCACCATGACGGCGATGAAGAGCAGCACAAAGGTCAGGCCGAGCTTGATCTTGGGAATGAGCTTGGCGGGGATAGCGACCGCGAAAGCGTTGTCGATCGGCTGACGGAGGATCAGTCCGATCAGGGCGAGCGATATCGTGTTCGAGACCGCGTCCACCCAACGCGACGAGTTGAAGATCTTGACGAACAGGCCCGCCGTCCCTACCACGAACATGGCGATGACGATCAGGGATATCCGCCGGCCGGCCTCGGGCGTCAACAGGAGCCGGGGGGCTGTGAAGTCCAGGTTGAGGAAGAAAATCGTGCGGTGCTTATAAAAAAGGTAGAGAGCGAAGTCGGTGACGGCCAGCATCGCCACGAATCCCAGGATGTTCCAGACCGCGCGCTTGGGCGGCTTGACCTCGTCGAGATCGACGGCGAACTTGGGCCAGGGCAACTTGATGTCTTTCTTGCTCTGGGTGATGAAATAGAGGACCAGGGCAACAAAGCCGAGGTCGGTCAGAAAGGCCGTCGGCAGGTACATGAGCGCCTCGCCAACGCCCAGCCGGGGCATGAACAGAAAGGGAAACAGAGAAAAGCTCTTTTTAAATAGGACGGCGAAAATCGTCAGCAGGGAATGGAAGGCGAACAGGAGGGCCGTATAGCGGGCCAGATACCTCTTGTAGGCGGGCGCGATGATCGGATTTTCGTCGAGGTATTTCTCGGCCACCCGGCGGGCCGGCCCGTAGGCGGCGATGACCTTGTCCAGCGAGGCGTCGTCGACCCCGCCGTATTCCTGCTCGGCTTTCTCGAGGATGTGGCTTCTGATCTCGGACAGGATTTCCTCGCGCTCCGCCCGGCCGGACAGGAAATGGCTGATGTCTTCGAGATAGGCTTCGAGTTTTTCGGACATGTTACTTCTCCTTCATGATCCGTTTCAGGATATCGTTTTGCTTTTTCCAGATGCCGAGCAGGCCTGAGCGGAGGGCCCGGCCCCGGTCGGTGATGGCGTAGAACTTCCGCGGCCGGTCTTCGCTGACGTCCCATTTGCTCCGGACCCAGCCGTTCTTCTCGAGCCGGCGCAGCAGGGGGTAGAGGGTATTTTCCTCGACCTCGTATCCCAGGTCCCGGATGGTGCGGACCATCGCGTATCCGTACATCTCCTTCTTGAGAAGGGCCAGGACCAGGATCTGGAGGAAGCCGCGGTTCATCTCGGTTTCGAAATTGCCTATTTCGGGTTCCATGGCTCGCTCACCTCTTCCTTGAGTCTTTAATACTGTTTGTCTCAACTACCATGCGTGATATAATATAATGTGTCGCACACAGTATGTCAAGTGTTTTTTAAAAATATCGACAAAAATGATCCAGGGAAAAAGCCTTTGTTTTGGAGCGGGATAAAACGATGCGCCCCGAGCGTCTTATCAAGTGAATGAAAAGATGGGCCTCGAGTCTCAGCTGGAATCAGCGCGTCTTGAATATACACATAATTTGTGTATAATATGTGTATTTCAAGGAGGACGGATATGCAGGTGAGACACAACATCACCCTGGACGAGAGCGTTTCGAGAGAGCTCGAGGTCCTGGCCGGGGAGCTCAGGGAAAAGAAAAGTGCGATCATCGAAAAGGCCCTCGAAGCCTATTTCGACCTTCTGGACCTGAAGCTGGCCAAAAAGAGGCTGGCCGACCTCGGGAAAGGGCGGGATCGCCTTATCGAGGCCGAAGCGGTCTGGAAGAAGCTGGGACTTTAGCTTGTATCGACTCCGTTTTCTCGGAAAAGCGCTGGACGATCTCGAAAGAATCGACCGTCCGTTTCGGCTGATCATCAAGGAAAAACTCGTCATTCTGTCCAAGAATCCGATGGCCCTGAAGAACAATATCAAGAAATTGGGCGGAGCGGACGAGGCGCTCTATCGCCTGAGGGTCGGTAGATACAGGGTCATTTTCAAGAAAGAAGAGAAATGGCTCGTCATCCTCATCGTCAGGATCGGACACAGAAGAGATGTCTATTCATAAAGAACAAATTAATTAAGTTGTGTGTCCCCGGAATTATTCTTTGACCGGGACGATCCGGAACGGGTAGGGGTCGAGCTGCATGGATTCCTCCGACAGGTGGCGGAGGCGGAGCTTGATCAGGTAAAGGCCGAGGTTTCGGTAGGAGTAAGAGGCCGGAGGGTTGAAGACGATATCTTTCTTGGCGAAGCTCGTCCGCTCCTCCAGCAGGGGAAGGTCGAAGAAGCGCGCCTCGACCGCGTAATCCCCCTTGTCGTTCCCGAAGCTGAGCTTGATCGCGTCAAGCTTCTTCCGCGCGCCGAACAGGATCGTGTACTCCTTGGCTTCGTGGAGGTAGAGCGTCCCGTCGTTCTTCAACACGACGCCGCGCCCCCAGGGGAAAGCGTAGAATCCGAGCGCCGTCTGGGGCGTATAGTTGACGGTCGTCGCGCCGTAGGGCACGGTCCGCGGATGGAGACACCACAGGATGACGCTCGCCCCGAGAAAGACCAAGGCGGCCGTCCGGTGGAACGCGGGCCTGAGCGCCCCCCCTTTTTTCGCCCGTGCGTACCAGACGACGAAAAGCGCGAGGCCGAGAATCCAAGCGTAGTTCGGCCAATATCCGATATTCTTTATCTTGATGAAGGACGGCAAGACGCCGGGAAGCAAAAAGCGGACATTGGAAAGATAGACGAATAAATCGCCGGCCCGGTCCGTGAATTCGTGGGTGGTCGGTTGGTAGAGGAAGGGCGGATGGGCCAGCAGAAGTCCCGCCAGGGCGAGGCTCGCCAGCGCGGCCGCCTTGAATAGATAGGCGAACAGCTTGTTAACGTTATAAGCCAGGAAATACCCGATCAGGAGGGCGCCGGCCCAGGAGAACGGCATCAGGACCCGCGCTTGCGGCGAGGCGCCTTGCCTGTGAGTGAAAAAGGCGTAATTAAGGAGAAAGGGCAGCGTCAGAAACAGCAGCCAGTAAAGGTCGCGGCGGCGGCGCCTGAACATCTCGACGGCCCCGAGCAGGGCGAAGGCCGCGAACGGCGCATAGAGAAGGAGCCCGTCTCGCTGGTCCAGAAAGAAATCGAAGAACGTCTCGACCCGCTGGAGGACGGGGAGCGCCAACAGCGATTTCCTGAGGGATTGGGCTTGCTCGGCCGTCAAGACGCCCTCATAGACGGCGAAGGGGGAGAACGTCCCGTAGAGCGTCCAGACGAAGAAAGCGAAGAGCAGCAGCGACAGGGCCGGGAAGGCGGCGAAGGCGGCGGCCCTCCTCCAGTCCCGATTCCGCCTGAAGATATGATAGACGCCGAAGACGAGCAGCGGGCCGAACAAGAAATTATACTTGACGCCGAACCAAAGAAAGGTCGAGAGAAGAAATCCGAGAGCCAGGGCTGTCCTTGTCGAGACCAAACGGTCATCCGTGAGTCTTCTGTAGATGAGGACCGAACAGAAAGCGATGAAGACCTCGGGGTAGAGATGGGTCGCGTAGAAAAGAACCGGCGCCGTGAACGAATAGAGAAACCAGACGGCGAGCGACCGTCTTTCGTTCCGTCCCAGGCGCAGGATGAGCAGGTAGACCTGGAGGCCGAGGAGGGCCGCCCAGAAGGCGAGGCTCCCCTTGATGATATAGGTCCGCATCCCGCCCTCGAACAGCCGCGAGAGAGCGTAGCGGGGAAGTATTAAAACCGAAAGTCCCGGCAGGTTGATGGGAAAGATATAATCCTTTCCTTTCTTTCCGTACCGGGCGTAAATGCCGAGCTTGAGGCGGGGATTGTCTTTCCGCGAGTAGAAATGGAAGTAATCCTTCCGGGCATAATTATTGGCCAGGTTGATGTCGCCGTCCTTGTACAGGCTGTGGGTCGTCATCAGATAGTTGGGCTCGTCGCCCGAGAAGGTCATCCCCTGGAGGAGGAGGGCCAAGGTCGCCAAATTATAAATAAGGAAGGCGGCCAAGAAGAGCAGGACGAGTTTTTTTCGGATCGGGAAGGCCGCGAATTTCGCTTCCCATCTTTTGAGCCTTCCGGTCAATCCCTTGAGAGCGGGGGCAAGGTCGACGGCCTTAAGATAAATGAGGGCGGCCAAAACGGCCAAACCCAAGGTGAACAGGCGGCGCCTCAGATCGTACCGGTCCATGTAGTCGTTGAGCAGGATCGGGGCGAGGAGCAGAAAAAGAAGCGGGAACCAGGAGACGAGCCCCGACTTGATCGAATTCGGGAGGCGCGTCCGGTCCGGGCCGGATTCGAGGCGCACCGCGCCGATCCAGAGCAGAGCCAGCCCGAAGGCACAAAGGATCGTCAGTCCGAGAAACAGGACGGGGTCGAACCGGAACCCGTGGTCAAGGATGGTGAAGCGGCCCGATTGGGTCCAGGTCAGGAGATAGAGGGCGAGGCCGGCCGCCGCCGGAAACAGCAACGCCAGGATCAGGGGCGGCAGCGGACGCTTCATCGTCCTGAGGTATAGACGAGTCGGGAATGGATGTCAAGAAGGCTTGGGACCGCGCCGACGGCGGCTTCCGCCTGTACTCATAAGCCGGAAACGGCTTATGAGTGCGCTCCAAAGCCTGCATTGGTCTGATTCCACGGACGTAAGTCCGTGGAGCTTCAGGGCGGGGACGAGAAGCGACACTTTTGTACTCAGCCCCTTGAGAGGAGATGGGGCTGAGTGGGCTCAGGGTTAACCCCGAACAAGCCCCGTCTTTCAGTACTCATAAGCCGGAAACGGCTTATGAGTGCCGGCATTCATGCACTCACGAACCGGAAACGGTTCATGAGTACTGGCGCTCCAATGAGTATTAGTCCGTGGAGCTTCTGCCGGGGAGTCGAGGGGTTGACTTACACGTTTCTGGACCCGAGCGCCTGGATGTTTTTCGACACCATGGTCCATAACAACAAGGACAATTCCTATTTGGCCGTTTATGATATCGAGCGGACGGCGACCTCCGCCAACGAGTGTTGGGGCCTGATCTACAAATAGCCGCTCGTTTCGGGCGGCCGCAGTCGAATGGTTTCCGTTGCGGGCATTCGCGGGCTTCGGGTTTCAGCGAACCCCGAAATATGGTATAAGAAGTGGCGAGATCCGTATGACGACCCCAAAAGCCAAGAGGACCGAGAAGACGAAGAGAGGCCAAAAGGTCATCGTGGTCATGCCGGCCTATAACGCGGAGAAAACCCTCGAGCGGACCCTGGACGATATCCCCCGCGATTGGGTCGACGAGATCATCCTGGTCGACGACGCTTCGCGGGACGGCACCGTGGAGCTCGCCCGTAAGCTCGGGCTGCGCGTCTTCGTCCACGACCGGAATCGCGGCTACGGCGGCAACCAGAAGACCTGCTACAGGGAGGCGCTCAAGCTCGGCGGCCAGATCATGGTCATGATCCACCCCGACCACCAATACGACCCGACCGTCATCCCCCAGCTCGTTCAGCCCCTGCTTGAGGGCCGCTGCGACGCCATGTTCGGATCGCGCATGCTGGGCGGCAAACCCCTCGAGGGCGGGATGCCCAAGTGGAAGTATTTCGCCAACATCTTCCTGACGGCCGTCGAGAACGCCGTCTTCTACATGTACCTGACCGAGTACCATTCGGGCCTGCGGGCCTATTCGCGCCGCTACCTCGAAGCCGTGAATTTCTTGGCGAACTCCGACGACTTCGTCTTCGACTCGGAGATCATCGCCCAGGGCGTCATCCGCGGGATGAGGATCAAGGAGATCCCGATCGAGACCCGCTACTTCGAGGAGGCCTCCAGGATCGGGTTAGGCCGGAGCGTCGTCTACGGGCTTTCGATCCTGCTGACTCTCCTCAAGTTCAAGCTCCATAAAAAGGGGATCCTCAAGTTCCGGATGTTCGGCTGATAATCGCGTGAGCCGGAGGAACGGCCGCTTCTTTATCGCTTTCCCTAGGAGGACGTTAGGAAGCGCTCCGGCCTAGTCTTTCTCGAATTCCTCTCGGCCGACCAGCCGGGTCAGGAGGTGGCGGACCGTGTAGTTAGGGATCTTCGCCCCCTGCCCCGCCGCCCCGCCCGGACCGGGCATCCGCGTCTCGGTGACAACGAACTCGTCGAGCGTGATCTTTCGGACCCAGCGGGTCTCGAGGTCGATGTAAATATCGCCGAGGTACTCCGAGCCGCCCTCCGTCACCATGTCCCTGTCGGCGCCCAAGGGCATGATCATGCGCAGCGTGCTCTCCCCCGAGTCGTGGCCGATGACGGCGCAGGCCGCCCCGTCGACGAGTCCCAAGCCCTTGAAGGCAAGCTTGACTTCCCCGTTTCGGAAAAATGACCCGGCCTTGATCCCGCTCCCCAGGTTGACGGGCGGCTCGGTGAAGGCCGAGGCGTGGACGATTTTCTGTCCGATCGTTTTAAGGTCTTGGATCCCGGCGCCCCCCACGATCGGCCGGGCCAAGATATCGCAGAAGGCGTGAAAGTCGATGAAGCTGTTGTAGACAGGATACCTGAGCGTGACCGGAAGCTTGTTTCCCCGGCTGTCGACGAGATCCTCGAACTTGTCGTGGGGGATGCCGAAGACCTGCCCCTTTTCGTCCATGCCCGTAGGGGTCGCCTTGTACAGATACGACCAGCCGGCCAGGGCCGGGACGGTCACGGCTTCACCTTCGTTGACCCTGATCTTGAACTCGCGGCAGGTGTATTCGTCGCCGTCTTTCCCCGAGAGCGGAGCCGGGACGCAGCGGAGCTTGACCGTGTAGGTCACCAACCCCGTTCGTTTTCCGTCGAAGCCTAAATGGATGACCTGGCTTTCCTGAATGAAATGTTGGACCTCGGCCGTCCGCGGGCCGGCCAGGTCGAACGGGCCATTGAGGCCGGACAGGTTCTGAGGAAGATTGGCGCCCGCGCCACCCGCCCCGGAGCCGAGGTACAGCAATCCGGCCGCGGCCGCCGCCAGGCCGACGAACAACCTGTTTTTTCCCGATCGCCCGAGGTTTTCATTCATTGCTCTTCTCCTTTCCCTATTTCGCTTTCCCTAAAAATATTCGGAGCCTGGGGACGTCCGATTTGAGCGGCGGTACACTCATCGCGCAGTCCTAAATATAATTTCCGCCGTGGTTGAAGTCAACCCCTCGACACTCATGGAAGCCCTGAGTGCAGGCGTTTCGCAGTACTCATAAGCCGTTTACGGCTTATGTGTGCTGCAAGGCGGGGCTTGTTCGGGGTTAACCCTGAGCCCACTCAGCCCCATCCCCTCTAAAGGGGCTGAGTACAAAAGTGTCGCTTATCGTCCCCGGCTTGAAGCTCCACGGACTTACGTCCGTGGAATCAGACCAAGGCAGGCTTTGGAGCGCACTCATAAGCCGTTTCCGGCTTATGAGTACAGGCGGAAGCCGCCGTCGGCGAACGGGTCAAAGAGAAATCGGCTTCCGGATGTTCAGCTGGCCGGGCGGAGAGCGAAAAAATACGGATTTCGGGCGGTCGAGACGTCGGAGCGGCGCTCGAGCTCGATCGTGACCATGTAGAGACGGAGCTTCCCGAGCTTGTAGGAGGGGGGCGCCGGGATCGAGACGGTCTTGAACTCCTGCCGCGTTTCCTGGTCGAAAACGGGCTTATCGAAAAGGATAAGCCTGGCCCGGTAATCGCCCTCTTCCGAGCCGACTTCGATGCCCAATTCCCGCAGCGGCCGCGGGGTCGCGAAGGTGAAGGTGAAAGAACGGTTGTCCTCGAGGAGGGCGAACCGTCCCGGTTCTTTCATCTTGGCCGCTCGGGACAGCGAATAAAAAGTCGCTCTCTCCCGGGAGGCGAAAGCGACCTTGACGGGCGTATACAGGACGAGCCGGGGATAGAAAGCGATCCAGAAAAAAACTAAGACGAGCCCGGCGGACGTAAATCCTATCAAGCGCGGCATTGGAACCGCTTGTTTCCCCGCCGCTGACCGGGGCCGGATGAGAAGATAGGCGGCGATGAAAGCGGCCAGGACCGCGATCCACACGGTGTTCGGGAGCCATCCGGCCTCCTCGACCTTGAGATAGGAGGGAAGGAAGTTCGGCAGGCGGAAATGGAGGTTGCTGAGAAGATAGAAGATCCCGCCGCCCCGTTCGGTCGCCCCCTGGGTCGTTTCCTGGTAAAGAAAGAGCGGATTGTGGAGGAGGAGCCAGACGAAGAAGAGCCCGATCCCGGCCGCGAATTTAAACAGACGCGAGAACAGCTTCCCGGTGTTCGACGCCAGGAAATAGCCGAGCGGGACAACCAGCGCCCAAATAACCGAAACCAGCGGCCGCGCCTGGGGGGTGTAGCCGGCCCGCTGGGTCAGGAAGGCCGAAACGAAGACGTAGGGGCCGGCCAGAAAAGCCAGGACGAGAAGCCCCTTGAGACGGCGCCGAGCCATTTCGACCGCCCCCAAAAACGCAAAGAAAAAAATGGGCGCATAGAGGAGAAGTCCGTCTCTTTGGTCCAGAAAGTAATTAGCCAGCGTTTCCCATCGGGCGCGGAAAGGAATGCCGGTCAGGAGCCACTTGAGATACGATAGGCTCTCTCCCGTCCACAAGCTTCCTCGCCAGGAGACCGTTGAAAGGGAGAAGGAGCCGTAGAGGACCTTTTGGATCGCGAAGTAGAGGCCGGTGATCGTCAGCGGAAAGAGCAGGAAACTCGCCAGGCTCTTCGCGTTCCGCCGCTCCCGGACCAAGACCCAGACGCAATACAGGCCGAAGGGCGCCAGGAGGAAAAGGTATTTCAAAGCATGGAACCAGATGAAGAACGAGAGAAGCAGGCCGCAGGCAAGGAGTTTAGCGGTCGAAAGCGGCCGCTGATGGCGGAAGAGCCTGAAGATGGTCAGAGCGAACAGTCCGACGAAGAGCTCCGGGTAGACGTGGATGGAATAGAAATAGACGGGCGTCGAGAAAGAGACCAGGAACCAGATCCAGAAGGCCAGGGTTTCACGGCCCCATTCCTTTCGGGCGAACAGGAAGAGCTGAAGGCCGAACAGGGCGCCGATGAGGCTCATTCCGAACCGGATGACGAGGGCGAGGCCGCCGGGACCGAAAAGACCGCCCAAGGCGTAGAAAGGCAGGAGGTAGAAGGCTGTTCCGGGGGAATGGAAGGAATACAGGCTTCCCGGCTTGGCGCCGGGCACGATGTGGGGATCGAGAGTGACGCCCGCCGGCATATAGGCCTCATAGTCCTTCTCGGCGTAGTTGTTCGTGAGGTCGAGATCGCCGTCCTTGAGCAGGCTGTGCGCGATGAGCAGGTAGTGGGGCTCATCTCCGGTGAATGAGTTCCCTTCCCGGAGGAGCTTAAGCGAGCCGAGGTTGGTGAGGATGAGGCTGGCGACGAACAGGAGGACGAGTTTCTTTTTGAGGGGGAGGTCCTTGAGTCGCCGTCCCCAGCTTGGAACCGGCGAGCCTGGGGCCGTCGAAAAGCGGGCGAGCTGGACGGCTTTAAGATAGAGAACCGCCGCCGCCGCCGCCAGCCCGAAGAGCTTGGCCCTTTCCATCAGGTCTGAGCTTCCGATATAATGAATGCCGGCCAGGGGAAGGAGCCCTAAAGCCAGAAGGGGAAGGTAAGTCGACGCGTCCCGGACCAGGACCTCTTCCGTGTCGAGATGGAGGAGCGCCGCCAGGCTTCGGGAATAGCCTTGCCAGAGAATGACGAGGAAGACGAGAAGAATCAGGGCATGCATGAGAAGAGACGAAAAGGAGGGGCGGAAGGAATGGGCATCGATCGAGAACCGGAGCGCTTGTCTCAAAAACTGCCAATAAAGGCCCAGAACCAGGGACAGGACCACGGCTCCCGGACCGACGCGGCTGATTGCCTTTCTCATCTGTCTGACTTTTATCGGACTCCGGCCCTGTTGTCAAGGCGGCCGGTTCGGCGCCCCGGTCCGTGAACCCTGGGGCCGCAAATGCGTATATTACTTAAGATGAGCCCGAAAAGACCTCTATTCGTCTTTCGAGATAGGCCCTCCGGGGCCACCGTTGACCCGTTCGCCGACGCTAGGCCCCGCCCTTCAGGGCGGGGACGAGAAGCGAGGCTCAGGGTTAACCCCGACCAAGCCCCTGCTTTCAGGCCGGCACTCATAAGCCTGGAACGGCCTATGAGTACAGGCGAAGACGCCGGGGAGTCGAGGGTTTGACAAGGAGGACTGACGTGAAACGGATTATCGCCCTATTCTCGATCGTTTTCTTGGCGGCCCTGGGAACGAGCTTCGGCCAGGAGCAGGAAGGCCTGACCCTTTCGCTTGAAGATGCCATTGTCAAGGCCCTCAGGAACAACCTCAACGTGGCCGTCTCGGTCTACGGCCCCGAGATCGCCGACGCCGGACTGACCATGGCCAAGGAGACTTTCCTGCCCCAGCTCGACCTCAGTTTTAATACCCAGAAAAACGAGAATCCTCCCTACTGGTGGCTCCAGGGCGCGGGGACGATTAGAACCGATCAAAAAGATTACGGGGCCACGCTTGTCCAGCGGGTTCCGACCGGGGCGAATATTTCTCTGTCCCTTTCGAGCTACCGGTCCGAGACGAACGAGTCCTTCCAGCTCATCAACCCCCGCTACGGCAGCACGCTCCGCCTCGACATCACCCAGCCGCTCCTCCGCAACTTCGGGTTCAAGGTCAACCGGAAGCAGATCCTGGTCGCCCAAAACAACCTCGACATCTCGCGGAGCCAGCTCCGATCGACTCTCCAGGACACAATCTACCAAGTTCAGGAAGCCTACTGGAACCTCGTCTACGCCATCGAGAGCTTCAAGGTCAATCAGCAATCGCTCCAGCTCGCCCGGGACCTCCTGGCCAAGAGCCGCAAGGAAGTCGAGGTCGGCGTCCTGGCCCCGCTCGAGGTCCTGAACGCCGAGGCGGTCGTCGCCCAGCGGGAGGCCGACATCCTCCAGGCCGAAATCCTGATCAAGCGGAGCGAGGACGTCGTCAAGAGCCTTATCAACCTATCCGGGGACGAGGCGGTCTGGACCCGGCGGATAATCCCCGCCGACAAGCCCGTCTTGGCCAAAAAAGACATCTCGCTCGAGGCGGCCCTGAGCGAGGCCTTATCCCGGCGGCCCGACCTGGAGTCGTCGCGGAAGACGATCGAGTCGAGCGAGATCAACTTCAGCTTCGCCCGCAACCAGACGCTTCCGGGGCTGGACCTCCAGATTTCCTACTGGAGCCCCGGAATCTCGGGCGACCGGATCAAATATCTCGACAACAACCCCTTCCTTGGAATTATCATCGAAAAAGAAAAGGGGAGCGGCTCCGATTCCCTGCGCGACGCCATGAAGCTCCTCTATAAAAACTGGACGGTGGGGCTGACCCTCAGCCTCCCCCTTTCGAATTTCCTGACCCGGTCCCAGTACGCCCAGGCCAAGCTCGAGCTCGGCCAGAATCTCGCCCGGCTCAAGTCCCAGGAGCAGCAGGTGATGCTCGAGGTCAACGATGTCGTCCGGAGCATCGAGACCGACGCCAAGCGGGTCAACGCCTACCGGCTCGCCCGGGAGCTGGCCGAGAAGCGCCTCGAGGCCGAGGAAAAAAAGCTCCGGGTCGGGCTGACCACGAATTATTTCGTCCTCCAGTTCCAGGAGGAGCTGGCCAACGCCCGGTCGATGGAGATCAAATCCCTGATCGACTACAACCTGTCCCTGGCCCGGCACGAGAGGGCCGTCGGTTCGAGCCTCGACAACCATGGGATCAAGGTCTCGGACGTCATCGCCAAGTAGGGCTTCAGGCCGGAACGGAACTCGGCGGACCGATTGCCGTGCCGCCCGTCTTCGTGTCGGTGGAGGCGGGGCAATCGTCGGGCCATTTGATTTGTTTTTTTAGCCTGTGATAAGATTCCGCCGTGGAGATATCGGCGGTCGTCATCACCTACAACGAGGAGAAAAACCTCGAAGCCGCGCTGGCCAGCCTGCGCGGGATCGCCTCCGAGATCGTCGTCGTCGACAGCTTCTCGACCGACGCGACCTTCCGGATCGCCAAGAAACACACGCCGCGCGTCGTCCAGCGGAAGTGGACGAACTACGCCGACCAGAAAAATTACGCGAACGGCCTGGCCGCCGGCCCCTGGATCCTGTCCCTGGACGCCGATGAGCGGCTCTCGGCCGGGCTCCGGGAGGAGCTCCTGGCCCTGAAGGCGTCGTTCAAGGAACCCGATTGCGCCGGCTTCTCTATGCCGCGCCGGGTTTTCTACCTCGGCCGTTGGATCAAGCATTCCGGCTGGTATCCCGACCGTCGGGTCCGGCTCTTCCGCAAGGACGCCGCCCGCTGGGAGGGGGATTACGTCCATGAAAGCCTGATCGTGGCCGGCCGGATCGAGAGGCTCAAGGGCGACGTCCAGCACTTCAGCTACCGCGACATCGCCGACCACCTGGACCGGATCAACAAATTTTCGAGCCTGGGCGCCCAGAAACTTTACGCCCGGAAGAAAAAGTGCCGCGCCGTCCACCTCCTGTGCCTGCCGCCGGCCCGGTTCATCAAGTCCTACCTCCTCAAGCGCGGATTCCTGGACGGATTTCCCGGCCTGGTGATCTCCGTCCTCAACGGCTACGCCGTGTTCGCCCGCTACGCCAAGCTCCGCGAAATCTGGAAAAAAGGAGAGCGGATTGAGCCTTTTCCAGATTGACGCGGGAAAGGAATGGCGGGGCGGCCAGCGCCAGGTCCTTTTCCTGGCCCGGGCCCTCAAGGCCCAAGGCCGCTCGTTCCGGCTCGTCTGCCAACCGGGAAGCCCCCTCCATGAAAAAGCGTCGGCCGAAGGACTGCCCGTCCTTCCGATCAGGATGAGGAGCGAGTTCGATCTCGCGGCCGTCTTTAAAATCGGAAGGGCGATGCGAAAGCATCGCTGCCGGCTCGCCCATTTCCATGACGCCCACGCCGTTTCGGTCGGGAAGGCGGCGGCCGCCCTGGCCAAGGTCCCGATTCGGATCGTCTCCCGCCGCGTCGACTTTCCGATCAAGTCCCGGCGGAAGTACGTCACGAATATCGACGCCGTCATCGCTATCTCGGACGAGGTCAAGCGGGTTCTGGTCAAGGGCGGCGTCCCCTCCAAACTCATCGAAGTCGTTCCCTCGGGCGTCGATTTCGCCCCGTTCCGGGAGGCCGCCGACGACGGCTTCCTGCGTCGGGAGCTCCGCTTCCGCCCCGACGATTTCCTGGTCGGGATCGTCGCCCAACTCGAGGATCACAAAGGCCACCGCTTCCTGATCGATGCGACCCGGATCATCAAGGAGGAAACGCCGCGGATCAAGCTCATCGTCGTCGGCTCGGGTTCGCTCGATATGGAGCTGACCCGGCAGGCCCATGACATCGGCGTCGAGGACCTCGTTTTTTTTCTGGGATTCCGCGACGACATCCCGCGCATCCTGGCCTCGCTGGACCTGTTCGTCCTGTCCTCCCACCTGGAAGGGTTGGGAAGCTCGATCATGGACGCCATGGCCGCGAAGCTCCCCGTGGTGGCGACCCGGGCGGGAGGCATTCCCGAGGTCGTCGTCCACAGGGAGACCGGCCTCCTCGTCCCGCCCCGGAGTCCGGCCGCCCTGGCCGAGGCCGTCCTCAAGCTCTATCACGACCGGAAGCTCGCCGCCTCGCTGGGCGAACGGGGCTATAAGGTCGTTCACGAAAAATTTTCGGCCGAAGCCATGGCCGAGCGGATCGTCGGCGTCTACGAACGGATCGCCGGCCGGAAAAAGGTCAAGCTGGATGGCTGATGTCCGCATCCGAAAACTCGACGGCCTGGCCGATCTCGAGGGGCTCCTCGGCATCCAGCGCACGGTTTGGGGGCACGGGGACCTCGACCTGACCCCCGTTCACCAGTTCCGCATCCACTCCCGGATGGGCGCCATCCTGCTCGGGGCCTTCGTGGACGGCGTCCTGGTCGGATATGTCTATTCCTTTCCTGCATTCCATCGCGGCCGGCCCTGCCAGCATTCCCACCATCTGGCGGTTCTCCCGGCCTTCCAGGGATATGGAC
>JALHUR010000405.1 GCA_022867325.1 Candidatus Aminicenantota bacterium
GCTCCCCGAGATGGTGACCGTTCCCCGCTTCGTCCGTGATGGCCAGATGCCCGAGCCGTAGAAATAGTGGCTGTCGGGGCCGTCGAAGTCCTGGGCCATGGTCCAGGTCTTACCGCCGTCCTTGGAGGCGAAGAAGCGGCCCGTGCTCGTCATGACATATCTATAGAGCTTGTTGAAAGGAGAGGCGGCGATGGCCGAGATGACGCCCTGGCCGCTGACCTGGAAGTTGAAGGATTGTTTCTCCGCCGAGATCTTCCCGGCCTTGTGCGCCAAACTGTAGAGGAAGGCTCCAGACCCCGGCCCCCCGCCGCCCAGGTAGGCTTTTTGGGAGGAGGACGGGTCCGCGAGGAGCGGCGGCATCCAGAGCTGGCCGGAGCAGGTGAAATACCAGGAGTAAAGGCTCGGGCCGAGGCTGTACATGGCGAAGGTGGGATAGACGGACCAGATGCCATCGACGGCGTTTGCGTCCGAGTCGCTCGAAACGAGATGGCCGTAGTCCCCGCTGATGACTTGACTGAAATCGGCCGGTCCGGTTCCCGACCCCGTCAGGCAAGTCTGGAATCCCTGGTCCTGGCTCCCGGCATAAAGCGAAGTGCCGTTCCGGCGCGAGGTCAAGGTCGAATAATACTGGCTGACGTTGAGATTCTTGAGCGAGAGGTTGGAGACCTTCTTCAGGGCGTCGCGCGAGATATAAATCCCGCCATCCGTGCTGACGAGCGTCATGTCGGAGGCGGCGGCGAACGCGTTGATCCCGCAGATGTCGGCGTGGAGCCGATCCTTCATCCGGTCGTAATATTCCCACCAGTCGCTGAGCTTGGTCCAGGCGGCGCCGCCGTTCACGCTCCGGTAGCAGTTGACGCCGCCCATGTAGACGGTACCGGGGTTGACGGCCGACATGGAGAAGCTGTTGTTGTGGAAGGGCGTTTCGGGGACCGTGCCCTTGAGGCTCCAGGTCGTTCCTCCGTTCGAAGAGGCGTAAATATCCGAGCGGCCGTCGTGGGCGACCAGGAGGTAGAGCGTCAGCGCGCCCGAGAGGAGCCCGGTCAGGCGGACGTCGCCGGGCGTCGTGACGCTCGCCGTCCCGATCTTGGTCAGGGTCGTCCCGGCGATTTTATGGACGTTGGCGTTCTCGGCCAGGAAGGCCTCCTGGTTGTTGGCGTAATCGGCCCAGATATCGAATTTCGCGAGCGAGCCGTAGGTCGGTTCGGGGAAGCTCGTGATAGAAGCGAAGTTGAGTCCGCCGTCTGTCGAGGTGTATATCGCCGTCTGGGGGTACCAGCCCGTGTAATTCCACTCCTGGAGTAGGACGTAAATCGAGCGCTGGGCGTCCTTGAGAACGACGGCCCGCTTCGTGGATCCCCAATTCAACAGGCTCTGGAGCCCGGCCGCCTTGTTCCAAGTCGCGCCCTCATTGTCGGAATAATAAAAGGCCTTGTCCGAACAGACAAGGATCCGATGCCCGGAAGCGAGGGGAACAAGGCGCAGGGACTTGATGTCCATTTTGAGGCGTTCATTGAGGGAGACCCAGCCGGTGCCGTCCGTGCGGCCGCGCCAGATCTGGCCGCCCGCGGCCCCGCAGTAGATGAGCTTGGTTGCCGGGTCGTAGTCCGCGCAGTGGATGCGGCCGGCCAGGTTCCGGCTTCCGACCTGGCCCCACTTCACGGCAAGGGTCCGGTCGAGTCGCCGCCGGACCTTCAGTTCCCTCGTCTCTTGGTCCAGGCGCCGCCAGTCCGTCCCCGGCGCCGCTCTATGCATGAGCTCGATCCACTCGTCCCTTTTCCGATAATCCAGGAGTCCCTCATCCCTGACGACGATCGTAGGCGCCGGCCGCTGCGGGTGCGACCCGGCCTGGCGCGGTCGCACCGCGAGTCGGCCGATCCCGATGGCCGAGATGATCACGATTCCCGCTGCTATGAGCGCGTTCCGGAATTTCCGTTTCGCATTCATCCCTTTTCCTCTTAAACGGAGTTGTCTTCAGTATAACTGATTATGTGATGAAGCGAAATATCTTTTCCGGGTTCGCACGCCGGGCTTTTTCCCGCGCTTCGGGCGGGCTTCAGTAGATCGTCCTGTCGGGAAGGGCTTTCCAACTCTTGAAGAGGGCCAGGCATTCGTCCCTGAGAAAGCCGTCGACGATGCGGATTCGGCTTTTGCCGAGGATCTTGAGCGCGGCGTTCGAGATCCGGAGTTCGTTGAAGCCGACTCTCCCGGCGTCGGCGATCGAAGTTCCGTAGACGATGAGCCCGATCCGGGCCCAATGGATGGCGCCGAAGCACATCGGGCAGGGTTCGGTCGTCGAGAAGATGACGCATCCCGAAAGGTCGTAGGTCCCCAGCCGGCGCGAGACCTTCCGGATCGCGTTGACCTCCGCGTGGCAGGTCGCGTCGCATGCGAGGACGGTATTCCGAGCGACGGCCAGCAGCCGTCCTTCCCGGACGATGCAGGCGCCGAAGGGGCCTCCCTTCGGGCTTTTCAGGTTTTTGCGGGCTTCCCGGACGGCCAGCCTCATGAACCTGGAGGCGCTCCCTGGTACCGGATCGGTTCCGGCGGCGTGGCCCGCGATTGAATTGCGCATGCCGCTCATAAACTCCGCTTATAGACTCCGCCTCCCCATGTGGTCGCGTAGAGGATCTTCCCGACCGGGTCCAACGCCAGGCTATCGACTCCCGTCCATTATAAAAAGGAAGCCGGCCCCTGTCAAAAACTATCTCTATTCTTTTTTGATCGTGATGTCGGCCGATGTTTCGAGCTTCAATATAATCGTGACGCTAATCGGTGTCCCCATTTAAAGTGTTTGAACCGATGCGGGGTCATATTATTCAAATCACTGTCTGAAATGAAAATATTCAGGTTTGACGGAACAAATGGGGACACCGATTAGCGTCACGATTTCAAATGGACCGTTAAATCGGCCGACGCCCGCTCGCGGACCTGCTCCTGGTAGAGGCGGAGGGCCGCCTCGGCCAGGACCAAACTGGCGTTGACGACCGGGACGTCGACCGTCGCGGGATCGAAGGCCAGCGGGATCTCGGTGCAGCCGAGCACGACGACCTGGGCGCCGCGCCGGACCAGGTCCCGGCCGGCTTGGCCGAGCAGCTCACGGCAGAGCTCCCGGTCGCGGCGGGCTTTGATGAGCTCGATCGAGCGCATGACCAAGTCGGACTCCTGTCCTTCGTCGGGAACAAGTACGGCGACCCCCCGCTCGCGAAATTCCTTCTCGTAGAGGCCGGTGGCGATCGTCCCGCTTGTGGCCAAGAGCCCGACCGTCTTGATGCCGGGGTGGCGTTTCAGCGTTTCGGCGGCCGCTTCCCGGATCATATGGATGATGGGGATGCGGACCGCTTTCTGCATGTCGTCATAGTAGTAGTGGGCCGTGTTGCAGGGGATGGCGATGAAGGTGGCGCCGGATTTCTCCAGGAGGCGGACACCCTCCACCAGATATGGAACGATGGAACGGTCCCCGGTCCGGATGGATGTCGTTCGGTCCGGGATTTGGGGAAAACTGAAGATGAGCGTCGGGACATGGTCCTGGTCCTGGGCGGCCGGCGTGATTTCGACGATGGTCTGGTAGAGGTTGGCCGTCGCCTCGGGCCCCATGCCGCCGAAGATCCCCAGGATGGCCCGGGGCAGGACCTCGGCCCCCGCGGCCGGGGAGGGGAGCGCCGCCATCAGAAAAATCGCCAGTAGCCCGATCAGCCCTTTTTTCATCCCTTCCTCCATGATGTCGATATTAATCCTATACCCGGACCCGGGAAAAAACAACGGCGGAAGAAACTAGGCCCTCGATCGTCTAATTGGTAGTGATAAAGGAGTATGACATGCTTAAACGATTTCTGATTGCGGCTGTGGTATTCGGTTTGATCGGCGCGTTTTTTCCCCTTTCGGCCCAAGAAGTCAACGTCAGCGGAACCTGGGATATGACGACCCAGAGTCCGCGGGGCGAGCGGACTTCCCCGGTCGTTTTCGAGCAGACCGGCGAGACGCTCAAGGTCAAGATGACGAGCTTTCGCGGCGATGAGATGACAGGGACCGGCACGGTCAAAGGCCAGGATATCGAGTGGACGATCACCCGGACGACCCCCC
>JALHUR010000041.1 GCA_022867325.1 Candidatus Aminicenantota bacterium
GGAGGAACCGGTCGTGGTCACCGGCGATCGGACGCGCTTGGTGGAAGTCTTTATGAACCTCGTGGATAACGCCGCCAAGTTCATGGGCGACCAGCCGGCGCCCCGTGTTGAGATCGGCGTGGAACAGGTCGGCGAGGAGCTGGCGCTGTTTGTGCGCGATAACGGAATCGGAATCGATCCCCGGTTACAGCCGATGCTCTTCGGCTTGTTCCATAAGCTCGATCCCGGCTCGGAGGGCACGGGCATCGGCTTAGCGCTTGTGCGGCGGATCGTGGAGGTGCACGGCGGCAGGATCTGGGTGGAATCGGAAGGCCCCGGCAAAGGCACGACGTTCCGGTTCACCCTGGCGAAGACGAGACGGGGAGTCGGCCGAATAAGTTGATATTTACAATTGGATACGATATATGTATACATATGCAAACAGATACTTAGACGGGTAACTAAATGAAAGTGCCTGGAAGCAAGCAATATGGAGCTTTTAAAGCTTGGGTTGAGGCGTTGCCCTCCCAGGGGCGGTATTCGTTCACTCGGGACGAGGCCATGAAGGCTTTCGGCCTGAACCGAAAGGCCTTCAATCGGTCGGCCGGTCGGCTGTCCTCCAGGAAGAAGATTGCTCGAATCCATGGCAAGTTCTATATCGTCGTGCCGCTGGAGTATGCCGCCGTGGGAGTGGTGCCTGCCGACTGGTTCATCGTGAAGCTCATGGAGCACTTGGGGCGGCCTTTCTACGTTGGCGCGCTTAGCGCGGCGGAATACCACGGCGCCGCACATCAGTGTCCCCAGCGATATCAAGTGGTGACTGACCGTCCTCTGCGTGACATCGCATGCCGGGGTGTCGGCATACGTTTCCTGGTCAAGAGCAAGCTCAAGGAAACCCCGGTTCAGCAGTTCAAAGGCGTGACCGGCTATATTCCCGTTTCGACCCCCGAGGCAACCGCAATTGACCTGATTCGATACAGCCGTCGGGTTGGCGGGCTGGACCAGGTGCTGACCGTGCTTCAGGAACTCGGTGAAGTTCTGAGCCCGATCAAGCTGGTGGAGGCGGCGAAGATCGACGGCCATGTCGCCACCGCGCAGCGATTGGGTTGGCTGTTGGAGAAGAGCGCCTTCGCCGCAAAATCCGGCCGGTTGGCTTGTTGGGTTTCAAAGCAGAAGCCACTGCCGACCAAGCTTGAACCTTCCCTGCCGCTGCGGGGATCGATACGCGATAAACGATGGAACCTCTGGATCAACTCGGAGGTCGAGGGGGATTTGACGTGAGGGAACATTTTACCGTGCTGGGCGCGCAGAAGAAGCCGTTCAACGAGCTTTCCTGAATTCCGGTATGAAGTCCGAAGTCCGGGTTGCGGAGACCCCCCGGGAGGCGTAGGATGACTAAAAAGAAAACCGATCACGACGATTCCGCCGACCTGCGCAAGCGGGCGGAGGAGGCGCTGCGCCAGGCTGAAGAGAACTTCCGCCGCTCCCTGGATGAGTCCCCGCTGGGGATGCGCATTGTCAGCGCCGATGGGGAGACCCTCTATGCCAACAGGGCGATACTGGATATCTACGGCTACGCCGGCTTTGAAGAGCTGAAGACAACTCCCATCAAAAAGCGCTACACTCCGGAGAGCTACGCCGAGTTCCAGATAAGATTGGAGAAAAGACGGCGAGGTGAGTATCTCCCGTCCAAATATGAAGTAAGCATCGTCAGGAAAAATGGTGAAGTCCGCCATCTCCAGGTCTTCCGCAAGGAAACATTTTGGAACGGTGAGGCGCAGTACCAAGTGCTCTACGACGACATTACCGAGCGCAAGCGGGCGGAGGAGGCGCTGCGAGAAAGCGAGGAGCGGTATCGCCGTCTTGTTGAAACCGCGCCCGAAGTGATCTACAACCTTTCCGCTGAAGACGGAACGATTACATTACTGAATCCTGCCTTTGAAAGGATCACGGGTTGGTCACGGGCTGAATGGCTTGGCAAACCGTTCATGCCCCTTGTGCATCCTGATGATTTGACTCTGGCTATGGAAACATTTCAGCAGGTCTCGCGCGGGGAAGCGACTCCGCCCTATGAATTACGTATTCTCTCGAAGTCTGGAGAGTATTTCATTGGGGAGTTCACAAGCTTCCCGCACATTGAAAAAAGAAAAGTGATAGGAGAATTCGGAATCGCTCGCGATATCACCGAACGTAAGAAGGCGGAAAAGGAAATCCAAAACCTGGCAAAGTTTCCATCCGAAAACCCCAACCCAGTCTTGCGAATCGCACGAGATGGCCTGCTCCTCTACGTCAACGAGGCCGGCGTGAGGCAACTGGCGGATTTGCATCTGCAAGTTGGCCGGGCTACCCCGCCCATGCTACGGGAGGTCGTCTTCCAGGTCATGGAAAACGGATCAGCGCAAGTGCTCGATCTCGAGCACCGCGAGCGGGCGTATTCGTTCTTCGTCGCGCCGGTTGTTGATGCTGGCTACGCCGATCTGTACGGCCTCGACATTACCGAGCGCAAACGGGCGGAGGCAGAATTAATAGAAAGGGAAGGGTTCAATTTTGCATTATTCGAGTACAACCCTATCCAAACTGTTGTCGTAGATCTTGAAGGAAAAGTGATCAAATTCAACCTGGCTAAAAAGAAATCGGGCGATAGGCTGCCTAATATTGGTGACACGATGTATAAGGATTA
>JALHUR010000406.1 GCA_022867325.1 Candidatus Aminicenantota bacterium
ATAACCCGACCGGCGCCGTCTACTCCGACGAGGATATCCGCCGGCTGGCGGCCGTTTGCGACGACCGGAAGATCCCGATCGTCTCGGACGAGGTATACGGGGCGATTTACTTCCGGAATCCGCCGGTCTCCCCCGCCGCCTATTCCAAACGCGTCATTGTCGTCAACAGCCTGTCCAAGACGTTCTCGATGACGGGCTGGCGGCTCGGCTGGTGTATTCTCCCCTCCGAGCTCATGAAATCCCTGGCCGCCCTCCATCAGCTCACGGTCAGCTGCGCCTCGGCCCTGTCCCAGCACGCGGCGATATTCGCGCTCCGGGGCGGCGCGGACGCGGAGAAAGAGGCCAATCTCCGGGAGCTGAAACGCCGCCGCGATCTGATCATGGACGTCCTGCGACGACACAGCGACCTCCCCTTCATCGAGCCCGCCGGGGCCTTTTACATCATGGCCGACGTCTCGGGCAAAACGAAACGCTTCGGGAACTCGTTCGAGATCGCCCGGACCATCCTGGCCCGCGAAAAGGTCGCGACGATCCCGGGAGCGGCGTTCGGGCCGGGTGGAGAGGGCTACCTGCGCCTGTCGTTCGCGGCCGGCCCCGACGAGATCGAAGAGGGCGTCCGGCGGATCGGGCAATTCTTGAGCTGAGACGCGCGGAGACGGCTTTCCAAACGAACGGTCCTCTGATATTATACGTCTCTATAAAAATCAATCTTACGCAAAGGATGCCGTCATGAACGCGACACCCTGGCACGCACTGGATACCGCCCAAACCCTCGAGAAACTCCGGACCGACCCCGTCCGCGGGTTGAGCGAGGCCGAGGCGCGGACCCGGCTGGAAACCTATGGCCCCAACGAGCTCAAAGCCGAGGAGAAGACCTCGCCCTGGAAGGTTTTTTTCCACCAGTTCACCAACATCCTCATTATTATCCTTCTGGTGGCGACCGTCTTGTCCGCCCTGGTCGGCGAGATCTTCGACGCCGCCCTGATCCTGGTCATCGTCGTCTTCTGCGCCGTCCTCGGATTCGTACAGGAGTACCGGGCCGAACGGGCTCTTGAAGCCCTTAAGAAGATGCTATCGCCCATGATCCGGGTCATCCGCGACGGACACGAGCAGGACGTCCCGACCAAGGACGTCGTCCCCGGCGATATCATGCTCCTCGAGGCCGGCTACAAGATCCCGGCCGACGCCCGCCTGATCGAATCCGCCTCCCTGAAGTGCGACGAGGCCCCCTTGACGGGGGAATCCGTCCCGGTCGGCAAAGACATCAAGCCGCTGCCGAGCGAGGTCCACGTCAGCGACCGCCGGAACATGGTTTTCACCGGGACCACGGTCAGCTACGGCCGCGGCAAGGCCGTCATCACCGGCACCGGGACGACGACCGAGTTCGGCAAGATCGCCGAGGAAGTCGCCCAGGTCGAAAAGGTCGAAACCCCGCTCGAAAAAAGGACCGCCGAGATCGGCAAGTGGCTGGGCATCATCTCCCTCGTCATCTGCCTCCTGATCGTCGTCATCAGCATCGTTCGGGAAGGCCTGACGCCCGGAGGCCGGATTACCATCCCCTTCCTCATCCAACTCGTCATGTTTGCGATCGCTCTGGCCGTGGCCGCCGTCCCCGAAGCCCTGGCCGCCATCGTCACCGGATCGCTGGCCATCGGCATGCACCAGATGGCGAAGAAGAACGCCCTGATCCGCAAGATGCCGGCCGTCGAGACCCTGGGCTGCACGACGGTCATCTGTTCGGATAAAACCGGAACCCTGACCAAGGGCGAGATGACCGTCCGCAAGGTCTTCGCCTCGGGCCGGATGAGCGAGGTCGGCGGCGCCGGCTACGCTCCCAAGGGCGAGTTCAAGGGCGCGGGCGCGGCGTCTCCGCTCGCGGACAAGACCCTCGACCTCCTCCTCAAGTCCGGCGTCCTGTGCAACGACGCCTCCTTGGACGAGAAGGAGGGCAAGTGGTTCGTCAAGGGCGATCCGACCGAGGGCTCCCTGATCGTGGCCGCAGCCAAGGCGGGTCTGAACACGGTCGAGCTCCGCATCGAGAACGAGCGCATCGAGGAGATCCCCTTCAGCTCCGAGCGGAAGCGGATGACGACCATCCACCGCATGGAGGACGGCCGGACGATCGCCTTCATGAAGGGCGCCCCCGAGCTCGTCCTAGAGCGCTGCACGCGGATCATGATCGACGG
>JALHUR010000407.1 GCA_022867325.1 Candidatus Aminicenantota bacterium
CACAAGCATTCCGGATAGAGCCTCCCGTCCGGTCGCGCCGTCGAGGATCTTGAAACCGCTGAACGCGTCGCCCGCGCGGCCCTGGATGACGGCCCGCTTCGGGCCGGCGGCGTCATAGCCGACGTGGTTGACCAGGACCCTGGCGCCCAGGGCCAGGCCGGTCCCGGCCGTGAGCAGGCCCAGGCCCGCGGCCAGACAAAGCCGGATCGCCAGACGATGTGTGCTCATTCTTGACCTCGCTTGAAATCGAATTCCTCCCATTGTAGGAGTCTTGGCGAACGGATTGCAAGCGGAAGGGCTCGGGGCAGGATGGCTCGAAGGACGCGACGGCTCGGCACCAGGCCATTCGAGGGCACGCGGCGATTTCCCCAGCGAGGAAATCTTGCTCGCTTCGAGCCTCCGCTCCCGATGTGAGGACTATAGTCTTCACATCGGACCGTGCCCGCTCCGGCTCTCAGACGACCCTCTTCATGGCCTGGTGCCGAGCCGTCCTCGACATTGAGGTACCCGCTCGACCCCTCGATGGCCTTCCTCGCTCCATCGGCATCGCCTGTCCGGCAACATCCAGTACAGTTGACCTCCACATGGTCGCTTCAGGCCGCTTTCAAAGCCCTCCTCCGGAAATTGGATGAGTGGAGAGACAAAAATGCGTTTGAATCGAATTGACGGGAGGCGGCTCGGCCGATTACAATTCGTTTCAATGGCACTCTATCCGTATCAAAGGAGTTATCCCATGCGCTCAACAAGACAAGTCTTGAAAATCGCTCTCGTGATTCTCGCCGCGGCCGGTTTGGCTTTTCCGGTCCAGGCCCAGTGGACGCCCGAGGAGATGATGAAGGTCAAGACCGTGGGAAGCGTCCAGGTCTCGCCCGACGGCAAGCGCGTCGTCTATACCGTGACCGAGCCGGTCATGACCGAGGACAAAAGCGAGTATCTGACACAAATCTGGATGGCCGCCACCGATGGATCGGGGAGTTACCAGTTCACGTTCGGGGAGAAGACCTCCTCGAATCCCCAGTGGTCGCCCTGCGGACAATGGATCGCCTTCACCTCGAGTCGCTCGGGAAAGAACAATATCTGGCTCATCCGCGCCGACGGCGGCGAGGCCGAGCGGCTGACCGATGTTAAAAGCGGAGTCGGCAGCCTCGGTTGGTCCCCGGACGGGCGATCGATCGCTTTCACCATGGCCGATCCTTCGAGCGACCAGGAGGAGAAGGACCAGAAGGCCCGGAATGACGCCCGGATCGTCGGCGAGGGACACAAAATGAGCCACATCTGGGTCATCCCAGTCGCCAAGGACGCGGCCGGGAAAAGGGAAGTCCGGCGGCTGACGCAGGGCGCCTTTACGGTCAATGACTGGGATTGGTCGCCCGACGGCAAGTCGATCGTTTTTTCTCATCAACCCACGCCGGTCGCTGATGATTGGACCCGGATGGATATCTCCGTGGTCGATGTCGCTTCGGCCGCGATCAAGCCCTTCGCCGCGAGCGGGGCGGCCGAAGCCGGCCCGCTCTATTCGCCCGACGGGGCGTGGATCGCCTACGCCGCGAGCAACCTTCCCCCGACCTGGGCCCGCGTCGCGTGGGTCATGGTGGCTCCGGCCGCCGGCGGCGCGCCCCGGAAGCTGGCGGCCACCTTCGACGAGCAGCCCGACCTTGTGGGCTGGTCGGCGGACGGCCGGGGGCTTTATTACGCCGAAACGAACAGGACGGTCAATCGGCTGGGATTCGTGCCCGTCGACGGCGGCGCGGCCAAGATCCTCAATTCCGACGACAACTCGGTGTTCGGCGTGAGCCTGAACCAAACCCGGACGGCCTTCGGCCTTAACCTCCAGGGTTGGGATAGGCCGGCCGAGGCCTTCCTGACGCCCGTGGCCGCCTGGTCGCCGCGCCAAGTCAGCCAAGTCAATGCCGACGCTCCGAAACACCCGCTGGGGAAGACCGAGGTCATCCGCTGGAAGTCGAAGGACGGGCTCGAGATCGAAGGCCTGCTGACGTATCCCGTGGGCTACGAGAAGGGCCGGCGTTATCCGCTCATCCTCAACGTCCACGGCGGCCCGGCCGGGGTCTTTGTCCAGAGCTTCATCGCCAACCGCGCGACCTACCCGATCGCCGCTTTCGCGGCCCAGGGGTGGGCCGTCCTGCGCTGCAACATCCGCGGCTCCTCGGGCTACGGGAAAAAATTACGGCACGCCAATATCAAGGACTGGGGCGGCATGGACTTCCAGGACCTGATGACGGGCGTGGACCGCGTCATCGCCATGGGGGTGGCCGATGCCGGGCGTCTCGGCGTCATGGGCTGGAGCTACGGCGGGTACATGACGTCCTGGATCATCACTCAGACCAAGAGATTCAAGGCGGCCTCGATCGGCGCGCCGGTGACGAACCTTATAAGTTTCACGGGGACCGCGGACATCCCCAGTTTCATCCCCGACTATTTCGGCGCCGAATTTTGGGACAACCCGGAGACCTACCGGGCTCACTCGGCCATGTTCCACATCAAGGGCGCGACGACGCCGACCCTGATCCAACAGGGCGAGCAGGACGTCCGCGTTCCCATCCAGCAGGGCTACGAGATCTACAACGCCCTCAAGCGGCAGGGGACGACGGTCAAGATGGTCGTCTATCCGCGCCAGCCGCACGGGCTTCAGGAGCCCCTGCTCGTGCTCGACGCCGGCCGCCGCAACATCGAATGGTTCAAGGAATACCTCAAGTAGTCCTTGAGCCGAAGAACTCCCGATGGAGGGCGCGGATGGCCCGGGCCGTGTCCTTCCGGTCGACGATGAAGTAGGTCGCGACTTCGGAGGCTCCGCTCGAGATCATCTCGACGTTGATCCCGGCTTTGGCCACGGCCGAAAAAATCCGGGCCGCGACCCCGCGCCGCGCGACCATCCCCTCGCCCACCACGGCGACCAGGGCGACGTCCTCCTCGAGGTCGACCCGGGCGATGACGCCGTTCCGGTCGTTCTTGAGGGCCTGGTAGCTGCGCCGGGCGTCCTTCCGGTCGACCAGCAGGTTGATGCAGGTCTGGGCCGTGATGATGGAATAG
>JALHUR010000408.1 GCA_022867325.1 Candidatus Aminicenantota bacterium
CTAATATCCGTGGAATCCCGCGAAGGGGATTGAACGAACAGGCGAAGAATACGATTCTTTAAGGTCGCAATTTGCGACCTTAAAAAGAGGGCAGCACCGTAAATATCTCACCTTTGCATTTACGGAACATTGCGGCCGCCGGCTAGTCTCCCTGAAATCTCAGTTTGGTTTCATTGCCATTTTTATCGGTCAGGTAAAGATATTTATTCCAATGATCATAGATAAGTTCGCTTTCCAGGCGATATGTGAATGTTTCAGACAACCCGCTTGGACTGCTGATGGTTATTTTATTCCCTTTAATTGAAAACTTGCCGTCGGCATCACTGTCAAACATGTTTTTTGATTGACAATAGCCATTGTCGCGGAATGTGTAGGCCGCCAGGATCTTCGTACTGACGGATCCATAATAAGAAACGCCCGTGGTGATTTTCGATTCCCAACGGCCCAGTAAATCTTCCGGTATTTCCATGGAGTTCGTGTAGACTTTCGCGCTCTTAAATTGAAGGGAAGCCACAAATTTATTCCATATTCTATTCAGGGCTATGCATTTCAGGTCGTTGCTACTGGCATATTCCGTGTGATTCGATTGCAGCGCAATGACGGAAACCTGGCTACCCTGTTTCACCAATAACACCCGTCCGTAAAAAAGGGTGGCATCTGCTTTGCTCACGATACCGGCATTCTCGAAAGTAATGTATTCCCAGCCTTCCGGAGAGGTCCATTTTTTTATCTCAATGTCCCCTTCCGTCTTCGGATTAAATAATTCGTACCAAACCTCCCTTACCTGGCTTTTTAAGTCGCCGCTAAATGGCCGGTTGTTGTAGATAATTATTTTGTAGTTTGAGTTATTGCTGCATTCCATGTCCGGGGATTGTAAACCCACGCCGTCGGAATAATTGGTCTGTGTCCATCCTTTTGGTGCGGCAAACGATACGTCGTTATAAGAAGAGGCCATGGCTGAAGGTTGACCCGTGGGGTTGGCCGACGGAGTGTTTGCCGTTGTCGCAGGTGAATTACTAAATGTGATTCCATCCAAAAACTTTTGCACATCGGCCTGGAAATCCATGCTATTCATTACGGCAATGACGCTGGTCGCTTTTCCAAAAACGCTAAACGAAGTGAGCAGGACGGCATTATCGACTCCCTGATTCTTAAATAAGGATGATCCCACAATTGCTTTTCTGCCATCTCCGGCGACGACACTTTTGGTCGTCGGGTTGGCATCGGCCCCCAATGGTTTTACAACCAGGTCGTTCCACTCAGCTGTAAAATCAGCAGCGGCATCCCCGGAGGAAGGCCTGCTCGCATAGACTCCAATAATACAATAGGTGTTTTTTGCGCTATCGAGGATGGTATAATTTACCACACTCGTCTTCATTTCTTTTTTCCATCCTTTGGGTGGCGTGTACGTAGTGATATCAAACGTTTCAGTTTGAGCCATTAAGCTTTTGCCCATACTGGCCAAGGCCAGCAAAAGAACTATTTTTTTAATCCTAACCATTGTTTTGCCCCCCGGAATAAACTGATAGGAAAATCAATAGCATCACTATGCCGAGGCCCCGCGAGACATTCAGTAACTATCCCTATGATTGGATTTTAAGGAACTTTTATTGAAATTGCAATAGACGGATGTGAATTGGGCATAGGTAACATGATAATGTGATGCACCTCCCCGGGGAGTTTGATAGACTCCCCGTTGAGAATTCCGATTTAGGAGGTGCACAGATGAATTATGTAGGTATTGACCATCATCGTCAATACCTGCATCTGACCTTGATGGATCAAATGGGACAGGTCCTTCGATCCGGCCGGGTGCCCAACCTTCAGGCCGAGATCGCGAAGTTTCTTGAGGGTACGGAGGCCGTTGAAGCCGTGATTGAGACGGGGCGCTCAAGCTACACGATGGTGGATGTTCTGGAGGAGATGGGAGTTGCGGTCAAGATCGCGCATCCGCTCGTCCGGACCATTCCTGGTTTTGGGAAGTTCTTGTCCGTCTTGGTGACTGTAGAGATCGCGGATCTCACCAGGTTCGCCGACCCGGCCCACCTTCATGCCTATGCGGGAGTCATCCCCTCGACTCACAGCTCCGGCGACAGGACCCATCATGGCAAGATCGTGCGGGCGGGGAATCGCTGGTTACGCTGGGCGGCGGTGGAGGCGGTCTGGCCGGCGATCCGGGCGGATTTTGACCTGCGCTGCTTTTACGAACGGCTGGCCCGCGGCAATGGCGCGAACAAAGCCAATGTGGCCACGGCCAGGCGACTTCTGACGATCATCTACAAGGTTTGGAAAGAAGGACGGAATTACATTGCGTATCGAAGATAACTCGGCCGCCTTGAGAAATACCTTAATGGGCCTGGGAAGGCCGCATTGTTGTATAGGTTAAGGGGCCGGGACCTGACGTTAGCGTGTGTGCGGACATAGCCTTCGGGCTAAGGGCACGGATAGATAGAAAATATCCCTTGCATCACATCATCATAGAAGGTATTTCGTTTTCTGCTGAGCTGGTCGCAGACGGCCTTTCGCATCGATAATCCCATCTCGCCACTCTCAGGAAGCATATATCGAGGCTCAGAGCCTGTCCCGGGCGGCTGGAGAGAGCGGAGAGACGGCTTGGAAGCCGGCAAACGGCGCCCCTAAGAGCCGGACATCACGAGGATCGTCCGCTCCGGATGCCGGGGACGATAGACTCCCGCCATGGCGGGAGAATGGCCTTAAGAAACGGGCCAACGCTACGGATAAAGTCGGGTCTTTCTGATAAAAAGGGAAGAACTCCGGTTCGGAAGGGCGAATCAGGACGGGAAAACGTCAACCGGAGTTGACGCTCGACCAAGAGAATGGAGACGGCCGGGAACAGGAGAGGCAGGAAACGCCCATGCCGCCGCGAGCGCGGCCTCGGCTCATCTCCGGCGGCGGTTCGAATCGCGCGGGCGGCGCGAGCTCCCATCGCGGCGCTGCATGCGCTCGGCCTTTAGACCATCGCGACTGCGCAGGCGCGCTTCCAACAGGGCGATGATCCGTTCGGAGACGATCCGCTCGACGTCTTCGTCTCCGGGCAAGGCGCGTTCCTGGAGGTTGATGGCGTAGCGTTTGGCGACGCTCAGTCAACCCCTCGACTCCCCGGCATGAATGCCGGGGCTTGTTCGGGGTTAACCCTGAGCCCACTCAGCCCCATCTCCTCTCAAGGGGCTGAGTACAAAAGTGTCGCTTCTCGTCCCCGCCCCGAAGCTCCCCGGACTTACGTCCGTTGGATCCACCAATTGCAGACGTTGGAGCGCCAGCACTCATGGAGCCGATAAAGCGGCTCCATGAGTGTTGAAAGGCCGGGCTTAGCGTCGGCTAACGGGTAAACTGGCTCGCTCCATCCCGCTGACCAGCGAGATGGCCGTGCCAAGAAGGCCAGCTGATCGAGCGACAGGGACCGCCGCAGCAGGTGATCGAGGATGCGTCCCGGAGTGCCGATCACCAGGTGCGCGCCGGCCTTGAAGGCAGCCAGCTGTTGGCCGTAACCGACGCCGCCGGACCGAAGGTTGCGGCCGATCTCCATGATCAGGAGAAGCTGGAGGGCTCGGTCCCGCCTCCCGTCATCTCACGTCTCTTCATGGCATCGAGGATAATCAGGGCGTTATCCCGGTAGACGTTGTTTTTATTCTTGGTGACGCCGTGCTCTAGGGTGAAGACGCCATCCTGCCAACGGAACAGCTCCCCCAGCGCCTCCTCACCGGACAACTCCCCTTGGATGACGTACTTGATCTTCCCGGCCTCGACATAGATCCTCCCCTCCTGGTCGCTGCTCCTCACCATGACCAGGGCGGTCTTGATCCCATAGTCGAGGACCTGCAGCAGGTCGGGAAGAAGGAACTCCTTCAGGTTGCCCACCACCCCGCCCCGCTTCGGCACCGGAGAACGATCCTTGTATTTCTTTGTCCTCTTGAAGAGATTCTCGATCTTGAGAACGAACTCGCCGAGCTCGTAGGGCTTGGGTATGAAGTCGTCCGCGCCCATCCGGTAGGCCTTGATTCGGTCGGCGGCGTTGTTGCCGGTGGAGAGGAAGATGAACAGAGTCTCCTCCAGATCGGGATTGTTCCGCACATACTCCAGCAGCTTGTGGCTTTCGAGATCCTTAAGGATCAGTTCCGAGACGATCAGGTCGGGATACTGCGTCCCCGCCAGGGTGATGCCGTCCTCGATGTTCCGGGCGGTGATGACTTCATAGCCTTCCAGGTCGAGGATTATCTTGAGCCGGGCCAGGTTCTTGATGTCGTCGTCCACCAGGAGGATTTTGAGCGAGCCTTTCTGCAGCCGGTCCGAGAAGTGCTTGCGCGCCACCTCCATGAAGACCTCGACTACCTCCGGATCGAACTGTATCCCGGCTTTGGCGTTGATCTCGCGCAGGGCCTCCTCCGTGTGGAACACTTGCCGATAGGGGCGGCGGGAAATCATGGCGTGAAAGGCGTCGACCACGGCGATGACCCTTGAACCGATGGGGATTTCCCGCCCCTTGAGGCCATCGGGGTAGCCGTTGCCGTCAAAGCGCTCATGATGGTGCCTGATGATGGGGAGGATATTCCAGGGGAAGGGGATATCCTTCAGCAGCTCGCAGGCCACCAGGGGGTGATTCTTCATGGCATCCTGCTGCTTGTCGTCGAGGCTGCTCTTCTTCCAGAGAACGTCCTTCTGGATGCCGATCTTACCGATGTCATAGAGGGAGGCGGCAACCTCGGTGGCGCTGACGATCTCCGGAGGGAGTTTTAGAATCTCGGCTATCTTGGCGCTGCAGGTGACAATAGACTCGATGTTCCCTTTCTGGAAGGGATCTTCCATGTCCAGCAGCGACTGGAAGATGTTGGCCACCTGGACGAGGCTCTTCTTCAGCTTCTCCTTCTCGGCGGCCTCCTTGCGGCTGGCAACCGAGGCCTGGGCTTTTCCGGTGAGGATAGTGCGCAGCAGCGCCCCAGAGACGATGAAGTCGGAGACCCCGAAGGCAGATAGATCAGCCTGAGTACGGATGCTCTTGAAGTTGGTGACGAAGAGCACGGTATCGGGAGGAATCTTCTTGACCAGCTCCTCCAGGTATTGATCAGGGCTCATGCCCCCCAGGAAATCACCGGTGGGCAAACCCTGAATAATGATGATGTCGAAACCGCCCCCGGTGGCCAGAGCTATTCCCTGCGGGACGCTATCGACGTATTCCACCGTGCCCACTTCCGAGGCCATATTGGAGAAGAGGAACCGGAGTATCCCATTTTCGTCATTGACGATGAGAAAACGAGCCATAGTGCCCCCCCTGGTTTACAGGATTTTCCTTTCTCCGCGGCGTGGTGGATGGCCGCACCGTACGATAAATCCCCCGCTCTCAACCACGCCTTTAATATATAACGGGCCGGGGGGCGGCGTCAAGAACCCCTCGGGGCAGCCAAGAAGAGGTTCTTTGGCAAAAGATCGCCGAATCGGGGCGGGTGCGCGCTAGAAGCCCCGATTCACCTCCGGCGGCGATTCGAATCGCGCGGGCGGCGCGAGCTCCCATCGCGGCGCTGCATGTGCGGGCGATGCGAGCCGCCGCGCGGCGCGGGGGGTGTATCTTCAGCGTCCGGGGGGACCAGCGGCGCGTGGAAGGTCTCCTGGTAGAAATCATCCAGCAGCATGGCCAAGAGAGCGGTCTCTTCGCTCTCCTCGCTCAAGCTGCGCGCCAGCGGCAGGAAGCGCTGCATGCGCTCGGCCTTTAAACCATCGCGGCTGCGCAGGCGCGCTTCCAACAGGGCGATGATCCGTTCGGAGACGATCCGCTCGACGTCTTCGTCGCCGGGCAAGGCGCGTTCCTGGAGGTCGATGGCGTAGCGTTTGGCGATGCTCAGCAAACTGGCCCGCTCCATCCCGCTGACCAGCGAGACGGCCGTGCCGCTTCCGCCGGCCCGCCCTGTGCGCCCTGCGCGGTGGATGTAGCCTTCGGGGTCTTCGGGCGTCTCGTATTGGATGACGTGCGACAGTTCGGGCAAGTCTATTCCCCGCGCGGCCACATCCGTCGCCACCAGAAAGCGCAGCGTCCCCCGGCGCACCCTCTCCATGACCTTCCCGCGGGCCTCCTGGGCCAGGTCGGAGCTCAGGCCGTCGGCATCGTAGCCGAAGCGCTGCAGCACCACCGTCACGTATTCCACCTGCGTCTTGGTGTTGCAGAAGATCAAGGCGGACGGCGGGTTCTCGGCTTCGATGATGCGCACCAGGCTGCGATC
>JALHUR010000409.1 GCA_022867325.1 Candidatus Aminicenantota bacterium
CTGGTCTTCTTCGGCAACTTGATCGGTCTCCTGATCTTTCTCATCGTGCGCTCGGACAGCCGTCAGGCGGTCCAGGTCCAGCCCAAGGACGCGGGCGCGCCCTGTCCCTCCTGCCAGAAACCCGTGGCCGGAGGCTATGCTTATTGTCCGTACTGCGGCGCGGCCTTGAGGACCGTCTGTCCGAGCTGCTCCAAACCCGTCGAGAAGGACTGGAAAGCCTGCCCCCACTGCGGGAAGAAGCTATGATTTCTGCTACAATACAAGGATGCTCGACGAGATCCTGATCAAGAAGGCCGCTCAGCACAACCTCAAGCGGATCGACGTCGCGCTGCCCCGGAACCGTTTCATCGTCATCACCGGCCCGAGCGGTTCCGGGAAATCGAGCTTGGCTTTCGACACCCTGTTCGCCGAAGGCCAGCGCCGCTACATCGGGTGCCTCTCGGCTTACGCCCGCCAATACATCGAGCAGGTCGAGAAACCGCAGGTCGAGTCCATCCAAGGCCTTTCGCCGGCCATCTCGATCGACCAGAAGACGATCTCGTCCAACCCGCGTTCGACGGTCGGGACCGTGACCGAGGTCTACGACCTGTTCCGCCTGCTTTTCGCCCGGGCCGGAACGCCCCACTGCCCCCGCTGCGGGCGCGAGGTCAGCTCCCGGAGCGCCGAAGACATCATCGGCCGCATCCGCGGGATGGGCGAGGGCCTTAAGGTTCGCGTGTTGGCCCCGGCCGTCCGCGGCCGTAAAGGCGAGTACCAGAAGCTCTTCGACAAATGGCGCAAGAAGGGCTTCCTCCGCGTCCGGGTCGACGGCCGGCTCCGGGAACTCGGCGAAGCCATCCCCCTCCAGAAAACGAAGGCCCATACGATCGAGGTCCTGGTCGATGAGGTCAAGCTCGGTCCCGGCTCGGACCGGCGGCTCCGCGAGGCGGTCCTCAAGGCGATCGAGCTCGCCGGCGAAGATATCCTCGTCCTGGACGAAGACGGCCGGGAATCCTATTTCTCGCTCCGGCTCCTCTGCCCCGACTGCGAGGTCAGCCTTCCCGAGCTCGAGCCGCGCAACTTCTCCTTCAACACGCCCTACGGGGCCTGCCCGCGCTGCCACGGGATCGGGTTCATGACGTCCGTGGACGAATGGGGCGATATCGAAGTGACCGACAAGGCCTGTCCGGCCTGCGGTGGAAGCCGGCTGCGCCCCGAGAGCCTGGCCGTCAAGATCGGGGGGAGCAACATCCACGAGCTGACCAGCCTTCCGGTGAGCCGGTTGCTCGAGCGCCTCTCGTCGCCGACGTTCGAACCGGCCCGGGAGCCGGTCGCCTCGCCCATCCTGCGCGAGATCCGCTCCCGCCTCGAAGTCATGGGACAGCTCGGCATGCCTTACCTCCAGATCAGCCGGATGACGGGCTCTCTCTCCGGCGGCGAGGCCCAGCGGGTCCGGCTGGCCGCCCAGGTCGGCGCCCGGCTGCGCGGCATCCTCTATGTCCTGGACGAGCCGACGATCGGCCTCCACCAGCGGGACAACGGCCGGCTCATCAAGCTCCTCAAGGGGATCCGCGACGACGGCAACACGCTGGTCGTCGTCGAGCACGATGAGCAAACGATCCGGGCGGCCGACCATGTCCTCGACCTGGGGCCGGGCGCGGGCGACCTCGGCGGCCGGGTCATGGCCCAGGGGTCGCTCGCCGAAATCTTGGCCGCCCCCGAATCCCTGACGGCCCAGTACCTGCGGGCCGAGAGGTCCATCCCCGTTCCCGAGCGGCGGCGGGAGCCCAAGGGGTGGCTGGTCGTCCGCAACGCCCGCGAGCACAACCTCCGAGGGATCGACGTCCGGATCCCCCTATCGGCCCTGACGGCGATCACGGGCGTTTCGGGTTCGGGCAAAAGCACGCTCATCTACGACATCCTTTACAAGCGGCTTCTCAACCACTTCTATAAAGCCAAGCAGACGCCGGGCGCCCATGACCGGATCGAAAACCTCGACCTCATCGACAAGGTCGTTTCGGTCGACCAGAAGCCGATCGGGCGGACGCCCCGTTCGAACCCGGCGACCTACACGGGCTTGTTCGGGCCCCTCCGGGAGCTGATGGCCCGGACTCCGGACGCCCGCAGCCGCGGCTTTCGGCCGGGCCGTTTCAGCTTCAACGTCAAGGGCGGACGCTGCGACGACTGCGCGGGGGCCGGCGTCAAAAAAATCGAGATGCACTTCCTGCCCGACGTCTTCGTGACCTGCGACCGTTGCGAGGGCCGGCGCTACAACAAGGAGACGCTGGCCGTTCGCTACAAGGGAAGGACGATCGCCGATTTCCTCGACCTGACCGTCGACGAAGTCTTCGAGGACCTCAAGGCCCATC
>JALHUR010000410.1 GCA_022867325.1 Candidatus Aminicenantota bacterium
CTCAGAACGGCCTTGATGTTGCGCGGCAACAACCCGTAATCCCGGGCCGTCAGCTTGAACCTCTCGAGCTTGCGCTTCACGCTTCCCGGAATCCGGCTGAAGGGAACGCCTTCCAGGAGGAGTTTCGTTTCCTCTTCAGAAAAATGATCTCCCTCCTGGGTCCAACCCAAGACCCGGCGGTTCTGGGGGCAGACGCTCTGACAGCGCATGCATCCGAACAAGCGATGATGCCAGGCCGGGGCGACCCAAGGGGGAAATTCCCCCGGATGCTCGTTGAGGAAAGTCAGACAGCGTTCGGCCCGCACCATGAACCGGTCGGCGCTGATGGCTCCGGTCGGGCAGCCGCGCAGACAGGCCTTGCAACGGCGGCAGGCCTCCATCATTTTCGGTTTGTCCCAGGGTTGATTCCCTTCGGCGGGATAATCGGTGAAAAAAGCCGCGAGGCGGTGGAAGCTTCCCGAGCCGTCGACATAGCAGATATTGTTTCTTCCATAGGCGGCCAGTCCGCTCCGCGCGGCCAGCCATTTGAGAGGCACGGTCGCCCCGGCGACCCGATATCCCAAGGGCTTCAACAGACGCCGAAGCAGGTCCTGCAAAGTCTGATCCGAATCGTGCGAATAGGTGGGGGGAATAAAAACGGGCCGCGGCCGGCCCCGCCACCGAAAAGTCAGGCGGACCTGAGGCTGGGGATAGGCGGCCAGGATGGTCGTCCCGGTTTTTCGGAGAGAGGCGGGCGGCTTGAATCGGAACGGCCCGAGCTCCTCCCGGAAAAAAACTTTGTTAAAATCCCCCCGGGCGTGCTTGTCCTCGATCTCTTTCCGCGCGTCCTCAAGGCGATCGACCGCGATCATCCGGGCTTGGAAGCCGCGCCGGCCCAACTCAGCCATCAGGTCCAGGGTCATAGCGTTTCAGCTCCTTGGGTCTGTCACCCTTTAGATGGCGGCGCCCCGCGAAAAGTTTCAGTCTTTGTGTCCGGCCGTCCCGGACTCAGGCACGTTTTGCGCGCCCGGGCCGCGGCCGGCTGAGGGGCTTCAGTTTTTTAAATATCTTGATCCCCATTTCGAAGCGCTCGAACTCCCCCCGGCAGCCGAAGCATCCGGCCAGATGCCCGGCCACCTCTTTTCCGAGGTCGGGATTCAGCATACCGTCATAGTATTCCGAGAAAATCGACCTGGCACGCCTGCAGTTCATAGATCTACTATCCCCTCGCAGATGCACAGATAGTCATCCGTGAACGCCCGGCATTTTTCCTTAACGAACTGAGCCCTGAACAGCCGGCGGCCGCGATGAAGGTCGGTTTTCACCCGGCTCAGGCTGCAACCCAGGATGCCGGCGATTTCCCGATAACTCAGGTTCTGAAGATCCCTGAGGATCAGCACGACCCGGTATTTCCGGGGAAGATGATGTTGGAGATTATGGCGAATGCACCACTGAAGTTCGCTCTTGATGATTTTCCGCTCGGGGTGATCGTCCTCCCCCGGGACCCAGATTGTCTCCAAGGTCAGGGATTCGTGCTTGGGCGTTTTGCGGCGCTCCATCCGGAAGAGATTGATGGCGATCCGGCTGAGCCAGGTGCGGAAGCTCGATTCGAAACGGAACTGGCCGAGTTTGCGAAAAGCCGCGATGACGGCCTCCTGAGTCAGGTCATCCGCCCGGACCGCGTCTCCGCTGAGCTGACACATTAGGTTGAAAAGGTAAGGCCGCTCGCGCCGGAAGAGCTCGTCCAGAGCCTGCCGATCTCCGCCCTTGGCGCTCGCGATCAGCCGCTCTTCCGGAATCGAGGATGGCATGGTTCTAATCTCTCCTTATTAGATGCCATAGTCCCCATAGAAGTTTCAAGAAAATCTCGGCTTCCGGAATGCGCGCCCGGGTTAAATGTTGAGCTCGAGCTGGCGGTCCTGGTGCTCCTTTCGCTCCTCCTCGATCTCTGCGAGGATCTCGGGAGTGACGTCGCCCGTCGGATAGACGCCGTCGAAGCAGGCGCCGCAGAATTGGGCCAGCTTGGGATTCCCGAGCCGGACGGCCTTCTTCAAGGATTCCAGGGACTGGTAGATGATCTTGTCCGCGCCGACCCTGCTTGCGATTTGGTCGACATCAGCATCCCGGGCCACGAACTCCCGAGTCGTCTGCATGTCGATCCCGTAGACGCAGGGGAAGCGGAGCGGCGGCGAATAAGAGGCGAAGTAGACTTTCTTGGCGCCGCATTCGCGGACCATCTGGATGATGGCCTTGGACGTATTGCCGCGGACGATGCTGTCGTCGACGAGGAGGACGTTGCGGTCCTTGAGCTCGGAGGCGATCGGATTGAGCTTCTGGCGGACCATCGACTTCCTCCTTTGGTCAACCGGCATGATGAAGGTCCGGCCGATGTAGCGGTTCTTGACCAGGGCCTCGCGGTACTTAAGGTTGAGGGTCCGGGCGATTTCGATGGCCGCGTCCCGGGCCGAATCGGGAACGGGGACGACGACGTCGATGGCCAGATTCTGCTTGCGGATCTCCTCGGCCAGGAAGCGGCCCAGGTTGACCCGGCAGTCGTAGACGTTGACATCGTCGATGTAGGAATCGGGCCGGGCGAAATAGACCCATTCGAACAGGCAGGGCGAGTGGGGGCAGCGGACGATCCGGCGGGCGTGGACCGCGCGGTTCTTGTCGATGAAGACGGCCTGGCCGGCCTCGATCGACCGGATCTCCCCGAAGTTCATGATGTTGAGGGAGACCGTCTCCGAGGCGAAGGCGAAGGAATCGAGGATCCCGTCCTTGCGCCGGCCGTAGACGAGGGGCTTGATTCCGTAAGGGTCGCGGAAGGCGACCATCCCCTGCTCGGCGATATAGGCGACGACGGAGTAGGCGCCCTTGACCTTGGCGTAGACGTTTTCGACGGCCCGGAAGACGTGGTCGGGGCTCAGCTTCTCGGTCCGGGGTTGGGCCAGTTCCTGGGCGAAGATGTTGAGGATGACCTCGACGTCGCAGTCCGAGTTCAAGAGCCGATGGTAGGTGTCGAACAGCTCTTTCTTGAGCTGGCGGTAATTCACGATATTCCCGTTGTGGGCCATGATGATCCCGAACGGGGAGTTGACTTGGAAGGGCTGGGCGTCGTCCCCGCTGCCGCCGCCGATCGTCGGATACCGGGTCTGACCGACCCCGACCGAGCCGCGGAGATGGACGAGGGCGTCCGGCGTGAAGATATCCTGGACGAGGCCCGTCCCTTTTTTGGTGTGGAATCGGCCGTCATATGTGATGATCCCGGCCGCGTCCTGGCCCCGGTGCTGGACGGCCAGCAGCCCCTGGTACAAATCGCGGAAAACGTCGCTGTTGCCGACGATCCCGAGAACGCCGCACATTTGTGAAGCTCCTGACAATTATAGCCTATTGCCGCTTGTTTTTTAGCGGTCAATCCCCGCCTCTCCCGCTCTCCCGGAGAGCCGCCAGAAGCTCCCGGGACGTCACGGTCGCCGTGCCGATCTTTCCGACCACGATTCCGGCGGCCGTGTTGGCCAGGACGGCCGCTTGCTGGATGGTCGCCCCGGCCAGGAGGGACAAGGCGGCCGTGGCGATGACCGTGTCGCCCGCGCCCGTCACGTCGAAGACTTCCTGGGCGACGGTCGGGATGTGGATGGGGCGCTTTCCGCGCTCGAAGACCGTCAGGCCCTGTTCGCCGCGCTTGAGGATGAGGTAGCGGGACGAGATCCGGTCCAGGATCTCCTCGCCGGCCTTCTCGACCTGGCTGTCGGTGCGGCACTCGTGTTGGACGATTTTTTCGGCTTCGTGGTGGTTGGGCGTGATCAGGGTCACGGGCGAGAAGAGGGAGAAATGCTCGATCTTGGGGTCCACCGAGACTTGGATCTTGCGCTCCCCGGCCAGGGCCAGGACGGCCGGGACGAGCGTCGGCGTCAAGAGGCCTTTGTTGTAATCGGAGATGATGATGCCGTGGCAGCGGGCGCTGCGGATGAAGTCCAGGATCCGCTTCTCGAGCCGGGCGGACAGCCGCGTCCGCTGCTCTTGGTCGACCCGTACGACCTGCTGATGGTGGGCGATGATTCGGGTCTTGATCGTGGTCGGCCGCTTATCGTCGACGAAAATGCCGCGGCGGTCCGAGACATTGGACCGGATCCAACGGCCGGGCTCGTCTCGGCCCACGATGCCGACCAGGGCCGGCCGGGCGCCCAAGCTTTCGAGGTTATGGCTGACGTTCCCGGCGCCGCCCAGGCAGGAGCTCGCCGAATGGACTTCGACGACGGGGACGGGCGCTTCGGGCGAGATCCGGGAGACTCGGCCCCAGATGTACTTGTCGAGCATGATGTCGCCCAGGACGAGGACCCGCTTGCCCTTGAAACCCCGGATGATGCCGGCCATCTTGTCCGATCGGATTCCGCTCATGTCTCAATCCTTCCTCAGGAAAATGGGGTTGGAGACGATCCAGGGCATGCGGCCGCCAAGGGAGGGCCGGCCGGTCAGACGAACCTCGACCCGGTAAAATCCGGGCGCGCGGACAACCTGCCGGAAGGATCGCGTTTCCGTGGTAAGGAGGGTCTCGCCGTCGCGGATGAGGACGAGGCTATGCCCGAAGCTCCACGGCGTCCGGACCTGGAGCGTCAGAGGCCGGTCCGGGTCGGCCGAGCCCCCCATCGGGATGATCCGGCCCTCCTGTTCCCCCCAGAACCGGAACCCGCCGGCCGGAGCGGCCGCCTCGACCACGTTGAAGAAACGCCCCGCCCGCAGGGCTTCCAGGACCTGTCTTTTGGCCTCCGGAAAGCCGCGGTCCATGGGCGCGTCGAGGAGAACGTGGAGCCGGACGAATGAGAAAAGGAGCTTATGAAAAACGTGGGCGTCGGCGCTGAAATAGCCGAAGATTTTGCCGCTTTGGTTCAAAGAGTCCCATTTATTCAGGCTGGCGGAGTAATCGTCGAGCATCTTGACCAAAAGAAGCCTCGGCCGGAGGAACAAGGCGGGAAGGTAGGGCAAGGTGGGCAGGATGTGGCTTCGGACCATCGTGTCGCCGTTGATAATCTCCAGGCCTGAGTAGCCGGCCGGGTCCCCCCAGGACCAGCGGGTCTTCGAATAGGGATGGGCAATAACGGTAAATCCGCCCAGGCTCCGGACCTCCTGGGCGGCCGTCTCCGTGTTTCGGGAAAACGGACCCGGCGGCTTTTCGAAGCCCAGGGCAACCAGATGGCCGCGGTGGACCGAGAGCTCGGATCCGGACAGGGCCAGGACGCCGTCCTTCCAACCCTCGAAGGCGATACTCGCGAGATTGGGATTGCCGTGGTCGGCCAGGACGAAGAAATCGAGGCCTGTACGGCGGGCGGCCCGGGCAATGCTGTCGGCCGAGGCCCAACCGTCCGAAAACATCGAGTGGAGGTGGTAGACGCCCTGGACCTCGAGTGGATCTTTGTCCGCGGCGGGCCCCGGATAAGGATGGCGGGCGACCGCGATCAGGAGCCAGCCGAAATAGACCAGGAGGAGGGCCAGGAGGACGATTTTGACTTTTTTCATCGGCCGACCCGATCCGAGCCGGCGTTGGCGGGGAAGGGACGTCCGGCGAAGGGAAGCGTGAGGAGCGCCAGGAAGAGGGTGACGACCTCCGAGTCCCCGAAGTTGAATTCGAACAAGCCGGCCACGAACATGGCCAGAATCGAGGCGGCGGCCGCTGCCGCGTAGGGATAGACGGGGGCCCTTTTATCCTTGAGGAGCCGGAGGCAAGAGGCCAAGGACCAGCCCATGAAGAGAAGCCAGGCGAACAGGGCCGGGATCCCGCGCTCGGCCGCGATTTGAGTCAGGTTGTGGTGGAGGTGGACGTTTTTCTTGGCGTCCTCGGATAATCCATACTTGGGGTCCTGGAAGACGAGGTCCACGGTATCGGGTCCCGTTCCGTGGAGGGGAAAGTCCTTGATGATCTTGACCCCCGCCTTGAAATATTCGATTCGCAGGCGGTTGGAGTAGGCGTCGGGGTTGAAGATACTCCGGACGCGATAACGCAGGGTCGAGGGACTGATGGCGAAGGCCAGGGCGGCCAGAATGGGAAGAAGGATTAAAGCCTTGGGCTTATAGAGAAACAGGAGGAAGGCGAGGACGACGGCGAGGCCGACCCAAGCGCTCCGGGTGTAGGTCAGGGCGAGGGCGACCGTGGAGAGGATAAACGCGGCCCCCCAGATGAAACGCTCCCGGCTCTTCCAAAATAGAAGGACGCTCACGGCCAAAGCCCCGAATAAAAGCAGGAGGCCTCCCTGGGTCATGTAGTGACCGACAAAGCCCGAAATCCTTTCTCCTGGAGCGGCCTTAAGGGCGAAATAGCCGAGACTGAAAAGGGAGCTTGCCGTCCCGGAGACGAGAATGGCCCGGGCGGCCAGCCCGATGTCGGCGCCGGTCGAGAGTCCCGCGGCGATAAGGGGGATGACGAGGAAGAGAAGAAGATCCTTGGAATCCTTGAGGCTCATCTCGGGATTGACCGAGAGGAAGGCGGCCAGGAGCGAGAGGGCGGCGTAGACGGCCAAGGGCCGGAAAAAACCGGGGACCGTCCATTTCCATTCCCTGCGGACCAGTCCGGCCAGCCAGACAAGGAAAGACAGAAAGAGAAGGGCTTGGCAGCAGGAAATGGAGATAAACGAGAAGAGGAACGCCGAGGAGAGCAGGATGGGAAGGGCCGTTTTAAGGGCGCCCCGCCCTCGAGGGATGAATCCGTCCTTTAGAGCGATCAAAGAAAGGCCAGGCATGCTTCATACACCTTATCCGCGCTAATCCCTTTTATACATCCAAAGTCCCGGCTTTGGCAATGCCTTTGCCGGCAGGGGCGGCAGTCGAGGGGCGTTTCCACGATCCGGGCCTCGGCCCGCCAGGGGGCGAAGTGGGCGGGCAGCGTCGGGCCGAATAGGGCCACGATCGGGGTACGGGTCGAGGCCGAGATGTGCATGGGGCCGCTGTCCGGCCCTATGAATAAAGCCGCCCGTCCGATGACTTCCCTCAGTTCGATGAGGCTGATCCGGCCGGTCAGGGACGGGACGGGGGCCGGGGAGCGTCCGAGGATTTCGGATTCCTTGGCCCGGTCCGCTTCGGATCCGACGAGGAGAGATGCGACCCCGCGCTCGCCGCGCAGCCTCTCGATGAGTTTGAGATAGCGCGATGAGTCCCAGTCGCGGAAGGCGTTCCCGGCGCTGATGTGGACCGCGGCGAAGCGGGATCCGGCCAGACCCGCCTCGGCCAGGAGGCGATCGATCCGGGCCGCCTCATCGGGCCGCGCGGCGGGGAGAAGAAGCCGCGGAATTTCGGGATCGCTCCCGGTCAGGACTCTGACCAAGTTGACGTGGTTGACGACGCTGTGGATGGCCCCTGCGGCGGACGCCCGCGGAACGCGCCGGTTATAGACGAAGCCCTTGGCGCGCGTTTCGTAGCCGACCCTGATGTGGGCGCGGGAGAACAGGGTTATCCAGGCCGCTCTCGGCCCGCCGTGGAAGTCGACGGCGGCGTCGAATTTTTCGCGGCGGAGGCGGAGGAGGAAACGGACGAACGCGGCGGCCCCGAGGTGGGAGGGCAGGACGATCGCGCGGTCGACCTGGGGATGGCCCTCGATAAGCCGGCGGAAGGGCTCCTCCACCACATAATACAGGGACGCGCCTGGAAAAGCCTCGCGCAGAATCCCCAGCGCGGGGGTGGTCATGACGATGTCGCCGATGCGCCTCAGGCGAATGAGCAGGATGGACCGGGGCGGCTGGGCGTCAGCCTTTGGCGGGAGCGTCGGGTTCAACGATCGCCTCTTCCACGAGCATCACGGGGATGTCCTCCCGGATGGGGTAGACGCGGCGGCAGGTCAGGCACTTGAGGCCGGTCCCGTCCGGGGTCAGAACGACGTCCCCCCGGTCGGCGGGACAGGCCAGAATCTTGACAAGCTCGGGGTCGATGGGCATCCGTCTCTCCTGCGCCCCTATCATAACTTATCCGCCGCGACCGGGTCAACCGGACCCGACGGCGATCGATCCGGCCGCTACCCGCCGAAGTCGCGGAGGCGCTCCCGCTCGCCGATGACGATGAGGATGTCGCCGCTCCGCAGGGCGAAATCGGGGATGGGGTTGAAGATCATCTCGCCTTCGCGGCGGACGGCGACGACGACGGCGTTGTAGCGCTCGCGGAAACCGGCCTGGCCGATGGTCCGGCCGTCGAGGTCAGATCCCGGGGCGACGGCCCGCTCCTCCAGGGACAGGCCGACGTCGCGGGGGCCGAGCACGATGTCGAAGAAGTCGACGACATTGGGCTTCTGGACCATCCGGACGATCCGGTGGGAGGAAAGCTCGTAGGGCGATACGACCCGGGTTGCCCCCGCTTTATAGAGCTTTCTCTCGTTGGCGCTGTCCATGGCCCGGGCGATGATGATCAGGTCGGGGTTGATCTCCTTGGCGGTCAGGACCGTGAAGATGTTGTCGGCGTCCTCGGACAGGAGCGAGATCAGGACGCGGGCCTTCTCGATCCCGGCCGCCTTCAGGGCGTCCTCCTCGGTCGCGTCGGCGTTGAGGACGTTGTAATTCCTCTCCTCGGCCGCGGCGAACCGCCGCGGCTCCCGCTCGATGATGATGACATCAAAGCGGGCCTCGGCGATCTCGCGGCAAACGGCCTCGCCCATGAGGCCGTAGCCGGCCACCACGACGTGTCCCTTCATCTTGGCCATGTTTCGTTCCATCTTCCGTCTCCCCAGAATTTTCCGGATGCGCCCCTCCATCGTGTCCTCGACGATGGTCTCCAGGACGTAGAACACGATCCCCAGTCCCATGATGATCAGAAAAATCGTAAAGATTTTTCCGGGCGTCTGGAGGGGGATGACCTCCCGATAGCCGACCGTGGTCACCGAGATGATCGTCATGTAAAAGGCGTCGATCAGCGAGCAGCCCGTGATCAGGACGTAGCCGAGCGTGCCGCCCGCGACGACGGCCGCCAGCAGAAGGCCCAGGGTCAGGAGCTTTCGGCGCCGGATGAGGGTTCGCATGGGGTCCCGTTGGATCTCAGGGCTTTTATATCAAAACCGGCCCGGATTGACAATCCGCAATTGACTTAGTAAAGACGGGGTGGTATCTATGAATCCGGTTTTGAGCGAACCGAGATGAAATTCTGTTTTTTGGGCGGGTATGACCCGGCCTATCCGAGGAATACGGTCAACCGGAAGGGCCTGGTCCGGGCCGGAGCCGAGGTCGAAGCCTGCCCGAGCCCGGCTCGCCTCAAGTTCTGGGTCCGCTATCCCGCACTGATCGCGCGGGCCGCCCGCGCCTGGCGGGGACTGCGCGAAGACGTCGACGCGGTCTTTTTCGTCCCCGAGTTCTGCCAGAAGGACGTCCCGCTCGCCGCGGCCCTGGCCTTCCTGGCCCGCCGCCGCGTCGTCTTCGACCCCCTCGCCTCGCGCTACGAGACCAAGATCCTCGACTGGCGCCGCCGGCCGCCCGGCTCGCTCACGGCCTGGTGGAACTTCCGGATCGACAGTTGGGCCTTCCGGCTGGCCGGCCTCGTCCTGGCCGATACGGCCGAGCACTAGGAGTATTACTGCCGGACATTCGGCGTCCCGGCCGGGAAGGTCGAGGTTCTGCCTCTCGGCTATGACGACGATCTGTTCAGGCCCGGGCCGGAACCGAAGCGCGATCCGTCGCGGCCGTTCACCGTCCTTTTCTTCGGCTCCTTCCTCCCTCTCCACGGCGCCGACGTCGTCGTGCGCGCCGCCAAGCTCGTCGCCGACGAGGATCGGTCGATCCGCTTCCGGCTCATCGGATCGGGGCAGACGTTTCCCGCGGTCCGGGCCGAGGCCGACCGTCTCGGGCTCCGGAACGTCGAATTCGAAGGCTGGGCGCCTGCCGGCCGTCTTCCGGCGCGGATAGCCGAGGCCGACCTGTGCCTGGGGATCTTCGGGAGGACGGCCAAGGCCGCCCGTGTCGTTCCCCACAAGATCTATCAGTCCCTGGCCATGAGGAAGCCCCTGATCACGCTCCGGACGCCGGCCGTCCTCGAGTTTTTCGCCCACCGCGAACATCTCTTTCTCTGCGACACGCCGGAGCCAGGGCCGCTGGCCGAGGCCATCCTCGAGCTGCGGAAGGACAACGCGCTGCGATCGAAGATCGCGGACGGAGGGTACGCTCTGGTCAAAGAGCGTTTTTCGCCCGAGGCCGTCGGCCGCCTCTTGCTCGCGATCGTCGCGCGGTCCAAGGCATAAACCATGAGTGAGCATCCGGACCGGCCGCCCTCTCCGCTGGAGATCGAAGCCGGCAGCTTGCGCGGCCTCCTTCACGCCCGCTTCCGGGACCAGGCGGCCGAACTGGCGCGGGTCTTCGAATCCGGCCGGTCGCCGCTCGACGGGCCGGGCGCGAAAATCATCCATGAGGGCCGCAACCGGCTCGGAGTGGTGAGTTGGCCCTGGATGATCGCCGGATTTCATAAAGTCGTGGTCAAGGAATTCCGGTTCCGGGGCGCCAACAGCCTGAAGTCCCTTCTCGGTCCGTCCAAGGCGCTCCGGTCCTGGCTCGGCGCCGTCGGGTTGGTCGAACGTGGCATCCCGACGCCGTTCCCGGTCGCCTATCTCGAGGAACGGAAGCGTGGCATCGTTCAGAACGGCTACTATCTTTCCGGGTGGGTCCCCGATGGGCGCGAAATCCGGGGGCTCTTCCGCGAACTCGAGAGCGATCCCCTCCGGCGGCTTCTGGCCGGGCTGGCGGCGTTCCTCTGGGAATGCCACGACAAGGGCGTCCTCCATCGCGACCTTTCGGACGGGAACATCATGGTCAAGACGGACGAGGCCGGCCGGCATCGTTTCCTCCTCCTCGATACCAACCGCATCCGGATTCGCGGGAGAATCGGCCTGCGGGGACGCGTCAGGAACCTTGTCCGCCTCGGCGTGCCCGCCGCCTCCCAGCGCTTTTTCGTCGACCGGTATTTGGGCGAGGCGCGGCGCAGGAATTTCTGGTTTGTCTATTATCGAGCCCGCAAGCGCGCCTACGCGGGCGCGGTCGCCCTCAAGAAAAAGCTCGGCCTCCGCAAGCTGGCCCGGGCCCTGAGGATCCAGTGACCCGTTCGCAGACGCCAAGCTCCGCCTTTCAAAGCGGGGATGAATTGCGAGGCTCAGGGTTAACCCTGAACAAGCCCCGGCCTTCAGGCCGGAGTGTCGAGGGTTTCAC
>JALHUR010000411.1 GCA_022867325.1 Candidatus Aminicenantota bacterium
ATCCGCAGCAAGGCGATAGTCGTACTGGGTGGAATCAAGTTCTGAGACGGATTAAAAGCTGAAGAACAGACCGCCCGAATAGAAGGTTCCCTGGGCGGCCGTCGCGTTGAAGTGCAGTCCGACCTCCGGGGCGATTCGCCATCGGAATTCGATGCCCAGGGTGGGGGAATAAATATAAGTGGGCAGATCGAGGCCGAGAGCTCGTATCTCGTCGAAGTCATGGCCGATTTTCCCGGAAAGTTTAAGGTCGCCGATCGGCGTGCTCAGGGTGGTCGTCTGCTCCATCGAGAGCTCCCCCTGAAAAGGCAGCATCATCAGGCCGGCCTGCAGCGAAAGGTCCAGGCGGCGCGTCCGGAGCGGCGTCCAGCGTCCGAGGAGCGAGAGGGCGAGCCCGTCGAGGCGAACCGAGCCCCGGCCCTGGACATCCAGTCTGGCCAGCGGAAATCCAAGGAACTCGAATGATTCCGAGACCGCCACGGAATAGGGCAGCTTGAAATTGAAATAATCGCCCCGGAGGCCGGCCGAAAAGCGGCTCTCTCCGAAACGATACCAGATCGCCAGCGAAAAGAAACGGCCGGACGAGGGCAGATCGATGTCCGAAAGGTAGGGAGAAACAAGGAGATCGGGGATCGCCGAACCGATCAGTTTGTCGAGCTGGTCCCTGATCGCACGCTCGCACTCCCTCTCAACCACGGTCCGGAAGGGAGACAAGGTCCAGCCGCCGTAAGACAATTCGACGTCGAACGGCCGCGTCTGCCCCACGACCGCTCCGGCCAGGAGGAAAACCCCGAGCGCCGTCTTAATCGCCTTCATGACTCGATTTTATCACAGACCTCCGCCTCCGGAAAGCCGGCGACTTTAAAAGATTTTTCCGGGGTTGAGGATGGCGTTGGGGTCGAAAGTCCGCTTGATCCCCTTCATGAGGGCGATCAAGGCCGGGTCGGCCGAAAGCGATAGGTAATCCTTCTTGACGAGCCCGATCCCGTGCTCGCCGGAAACGACGCCGCCCCGGCGCCGGCCGTCCTCGTAGATGGCGGCCCGGACCGCCTCGAACCGGGGACGCCAGGCCTCCTCGGGGAGCGGGACCATCCGGTTTCCTTCGCAGCGGACCTTCATGATGTGGGTGTGGACGTTTCCATCCGCGGCGTGTCCGAAGGTCGGAAGCCAGATGCGGTTCTCGACCCCGATCTCATGGACGCGCTTGACGTGGCCGGGGATCTCGGCCCGGGGGAGCGAGATATCCAGGATCTCGACCGTTCCCGATTTGATGGCCTCGTAGATCTTGCTTCGGATCTGGAGGACCTCGTCCTGCTTCTTGGCCGTGTCGGCGATGTAAACGTCGATCGCCCCCCTCTCCAGACAGACGGCGGCGACCTCTTCCGAGAGGCGGTCCATTTCGGCCTCGGTCGCGGCGTCGAGAATGATCAGCAGGTCGGTCGCTCCGAGACTCGAGGGCCAATGGAGGCGGAGGAAGTCCTCGGTGATCCGGATGACGTCCCTGTCCACGAATTCGACGGCCAGGGGCGTTATGCTCTTCTGAAGTAGGAGCGGCACCGACTCGATCGCCGCGGCCAGGTCCGCGTAGGGGATGATCAGCGACCGGGTCAGCTTGAAGGGCGGCAGCAGTTGAATCGTCGCCTGGGTGATGACGCCTAGCGTCCCTTCCGAGCCGATCATGAGATGGAGGAGGCTGTAGCCGGAGCTGGACTTGACGTATTTGCCGCCCAGCCGGACGATCTCGCCCCGGGGCAGGACGACCTCGAGGCCGCGGACGTAGTTACGGATGACGCCGTATTTGACGGCGCGGCTGCCGCCCGCGTTGGTGGCGATCAGGCCCCCGATCATGGCGCTGGCGTCGCCCGGGTGGGGCGGAAAGGCGTAGCCCCGCTCCTCGACGGCCTTGGCGAAATCGCCCAGGGTGACGCCCGCCTCGACGACGGCCATCTGGTTAGCGGCGTCGACTTCGACGACCCGGTTCATGCGCTCGAGCGAGAGGACGATCCCGCCCTGGGCCGGGACGCAACCTCCGCAGAGGCCGGTCGCCCCGCCCCGGGGCGTCACCGGGAAGAGTTCGCGGTTGGCAAGGCGGAGGACGGCGGCGACCTCCTCGGCCGTCCCAGGTTTGACGACGGCCTCGGGAAGACGGGCGATCTCGCGAAGCGAGAACTCGTCGTGCCCGTAGTCGACGATCCGCTCCAGGTCGGTGAGGACGCTCCCCGGGCCGACCAGGCCCGCCAGATCTTGAATAATACCGGCTGTGATTTTCTTGTACATTAGAACCCTAAGAAGAGCTTAGGCATGATCTATTTTGTCTTAGATTCCAACGTATTTTTTGCGGTCTTTTGTTTTTCAAGCTCCTCTATTCGCTTCGTTAATTCTTGAATTCTCGATTCCTGATTTTCCTTCTCAAGTCTTTCTATCATATTTGAATTTTTATCGATCACAGTAGAGTGGAACCTCCAGGTATCAATAATGAGCGCCACAAACGATGTTAAGCAGATAACCAGAACAGCTACAATAAAACCAAATGTCCAGTTCAGGATTCTTTGGTGTTTTCTAAACTCATCCTGCGATACTAAACGAGCTGAAGGCCAGTGTTCTGCCGAGGGGGTTTTCGCCGCCTTTGGAAGCGGAATAAAGCTACTTTGCGGCTTTTTCATACGATTTCCTTTCGTAGAAGCCCTTGATAAAGAGTATTCCATTTTCCACTTCAGCTGCGATATCGAAATCTTGGTACCTAAAAAAATCTACCCCCCCGACGTTCACACCCGGGCCAAAAGCAACACCGGGGCCAATAACTATGCCGTTGACATTGATAATTCTAAGAGGTGATAACGATCCATCAGAATTCATTCTGAAGACGTCATAAAATCTGAAGGCGTCATAAGAGTGGATCTGTTTGGGCATGACGATTTACTCCTATCAGGATATTCTGTAAGAAATTCTTCATATTATCAATCCATTTTAGCTTCCATTTACGCTTTGACACGGATGACGGATCAATACTTAATCCTACTCGAAATTTTATAATAATTATATCATCGTCAACCAAGCGATAAAAATGCCTTACATAATAAGACGGCGATAAAGGAGGAATTTCGTCATGGTCTGGGAAGACGGCGGAACCTCGCTCCGACGTTGTCCAAGAGGACGTAGAAGACGGGGACGACGACCAGGGTCAGGATGGTCGAGGAGATCAGCCCGCCGATGATCGTGAACCCGATCGGCGCCCGGAAGTCCGTGCTGGCCCCGATCCCGAAGGCGACCGGAATCATGCCCAGGATCATGGCCAGCGAGGTCATCAGAATCGGCCTGAGCCGCGTCGCGCCCGCCTCGAGAATGGCTTCGGCCCGCTCTTTCCCCCGGCGCCGGAGGACGTTCGTGTAATCGATGAGGAGGATCGAGTTCTTGGTGACCAGCCCCATCAACATGATCAGTCCGATGAAGGCAACCAGGTCGAACAGCTTATTGGCGACCAGGAGCCCCAGGACGGCGCCGATGACGGAAAGGGGCAGTGCCAGCATCAGGGCGAACGGCTGGAGGAACGAGCCGAACTGGGAGGCCAGGATCATGTAGACGAAGACGACGGCCAGAACCAGGGAGATGGTCATCGTCGTGAACATCTCCCGGGTCGTCTCGACCTGGCCGCCGAATTCGGTCGTCACGTCCCTGGGGAGGTCGAGCGCCGCCAGCCGGGCCTGAACGTCACGCGTGATCTGATTGAGGGCCGACCCTTTGAGGACGTTGGCGACGACCGTCACCTGCCGGATCCGGTCCTTGCGCTTGATCTGGGTCGGGCCGTTGACGACCTTGAATTCCGCGACCTGGTCGAGGGTGATCATCCCACCCTTCACAGTCGGGATGTAAACCCGGGACAGCCGGTCGAGATCCTTGAGAAGGTCGTCCGCAGCCAGGACCCGGATGTCGTAGAGTTTTTCCCCCTGCCGAAAGCGGGAGGCGATTTCGCCGTCGATGGTGTTCCGCATCATGGCCGCGACCTGGAGGGTGCTGGCGCCGAGCCGGGCCGCCCGGTCCCGATCGATCCGGATCTGGATCTCGGGCTTGGGCGGCTTGTAGTCGGAATTGAGGTCCACCAGCTGGGGGACCTGGGCCAACGCGCCCCGGATCATCTCGGCCGCCCGGGTCAGGCTGTCCAGGTTCGTGCCCTTGATGTTGATCTGGACGGGAAGCTGCATGAAGGCCTGGGCGGCGCTCCCGCCGATCGAGGTCGATTCCTGGAAGGTAATCTTGACGCCGGGGACGCCGGCCAGCTGGGGCCGGATCCGGTCCTGGATCTCGGCGGTCTTGCCGGTCACGGCGAGCTTGACGTTGAGGGTCGCTTCGTCCGGAGCGCCGTCGGTCGTCCCGATGACGGAAAAGACGTTCGAGACCTCGGGCTGCCGGCGGAGGATGGACTCGATCTCGCGGACGGTTTTTTCGGTGGCGGCCAGGGAGCTTCCGGCCGCGACCTGGACGTTGAGGTTGAATTCGGGCCGGGATCCGTGGGGCGTTCCCCCGATTCCGACCAGAGTGAACAGGTAGCCGCTGACGGCGAAGACGGCCAGGGTGATGGCGATGACGGACTTCCGATGGGTGATGGCCCATTTGAGGATGGGACGATAGTTGCGGGCGAGGCCGTCATAGACCCTCGTCACCGCGTGGGTCAGGCGGGCCGAGAACGATTGCCGGGCGTTGGAGCGGACCTCCTTGAAGAAATGGGCCGACAGCATCGGGGCGAAAGTGAAGGCTTCGAAAAGCGAGATGAGAACGGCCGCGGCGATCGTGATCCCGAATTGTTTGAAAAACTTGCCGGCGATCCCGGAGGCGAACGCCGTCGGTAAAAACACGGAGACCAGGGTCAGGGTCGTGGCCAGGACGGCCAGTCCGACCTCGGCCGTCCCCTCGCCGGCCGCCTTCATCGCCGATTTCCCGAGCTTCTCCATGTGCCGGAAGATGTTCTCCCGGACGACGATGGCGTCGTCGATCAGAAGGCCGATCGATAGGCTCAGGGCGAGCAGGGTGATGACGTTGATCGTGAAACCGAGCGCGGCCATGACGGCGTAGGTCCCGATGATGCAGACGGGGAGTCCCGCGATCGTGATCAGGGTGTTCCGGAAGTCTCCGAACGAGAGGAGGACGACCAGGCCGGCCAGCAGGGCCCCTAAAAGGATGCTCTTGAGGACGTCATCCCTCGACTCCTTGATAAAGACGGATTCGTCGGTCGAGAGCTTGATGTCGAGGTCCGGGTAGTTTCGGGCGATCCGGGCTATGGCCTTCTTGACGCCGTCGGCGACCTTGACCGTGTTCGTCCCGGATCGCTTGAGGACGACCAGGGTCACGTTCTCGATCCCGTTGACCCGGGCGATCGTCTTGCGGGTCTTGAAGCCGTCCTCGACGGACGCGACGTCCCGGAGGTAAACCGGATTCCCGCCGGGGCTGGCGACGACGATGCCGCCGATCTCGTTTGTCCTCTGGAACTCGGCCTTGGTCCGGATCAGGAAGTCGTAGTCCCGCTGGGTGACCCGGCCGGCCGGGAGGTTCAGGTTCTCGGCCCGGATGGCCTGGCCGACCTGGGCCATCGAAATGCCGAAAAGGGCCAGCTTGGCGTTGTCGACCCGGACCTGGATCTCGCGTTCGAGGCCCCCGAGGACATTAATGGTTCCGACTCCTTCGACGCGCTCGACGAGCGGTTTGATCTCGTCCTCGACGACGTCCCGGAGGTCGGAAATGCTCAGCCGCCCGTTGCGGCCGACGATTCCGTAAGACACGATGGGCGCCGAAGCGGGGTCGAACTTGTCGATGATCGGCTCGAGGATATCCCGGGGAAGGCCGCTCCGGATCGTCGCGAGCTTGTCCCGGACTTCGTTCGAAGCCTGCTGGGCGTCCTTCTCGAGTTTGAACATGGCGATGATGACCGAGACGCCCTCGGACGACGTCGAGCTGAGCTTGTCGAGGCCATTGATGGAGCTCAGGACGTCTTCGATCGGCTTGGTGACCTGCTGCTCGACCTCCTCGGGGCCGACGCCGGGGTAGACGGTCGTGACGGCGATGATCGGCAGGGTGATGTCGGGCATGAGGTCGACGCCCAACCGCGTGTAGGAAACGAGGCCGAGGACCACGATCATGCCGATGACCATGGTGATGAAGACGGGATGCTTGATGGAGATATCGGCTATCTTCATGGACGCTCCTTATCGGATGCGGCGCGGCCGGATCACGACCCGACCTGGACGATTTTATCGTTGTTCTCGAGCTTGTCGGCCCCGGTCGTGACCACGATCTCGGTCCCGTCGATGCCGGAGGTGATCTCGATCATGTCCTCGACGACGGCGCCGGTCGCGACCTCCTTCAGGACGGCTTTGGCGCCGTTGACCGTAAACACATACTTACGGCCGCCCCGGTCGACCACCGAAACGATGGGGAGGACGAAGGCGGAGTGCTTGCCCTCCACGAATTCGACCTCGGCGTACATCCCCGGTTTGATCCGGTGGCCGGCGTTGGCGATGCCGACTTCGACTTCGACCGTCCGTGTCAGCGGGTTGGAGACGGGGCTGATATTCGTAGCCCGGGCCTCGAACACCTCGCCCGGGTAGGCCTGGAGGCGGACCTTGACCGGCTGGCCGATCCGGACCAAGCGGATTCTGATCTCGTCCACGGCGGCCACGGCCTTGACGGTGTCAATGTCGACCAGGATCATCAAGGGGACGCTGGGTCCGACCAGGGCCCCCGGGTTTTGGAGGACGCGGACGACGACGCCCTTGACGTCGCTCTTGACCTCGTAGGGGTTGAATTGGTAGCCGACTTCATCCCGGCTGACGACGGCGACGGTCATGCCGGGAACGACGGCGCTCCCCATCTTGACGTTGTTCCGGACGACCTTGCCGGGGACCTTGGAGTAGAGGGTGATCTCGGAGTCGGCCTGGATGTTCCCGGACGCCCTGACCGTATCGGTGAATTCCCGGGTCCGGACCGGCGTCGTCCGGACGGGGACGATCCGCTCCGCGATGGGCCGGTTTTGGGCGGCTTTCTTGGCGCGGTAGTTGACGGAAGCCCGGTAGGCGACGACCCCGAGCACTCCCAGCGAGAGGAGGATGACGATGATTCTCTTGATCATGGAAGGACTCCCTTAGGAATGGATGGCCCGTCCGGCGGCCCGGTCGAGGCCGAACTTGCCGAGGATGTGGCTGTAAATGAGCTGGAGAAGGTTCAAGCGGGCGGCGTCCAGGGCGTTCTGGGTTTCGATCAGGTCCGTCATGCTCAGGAGGCCGTTCTGGTACCTCTCCTCCGAGATTTTAAAAGCCTTGGCCGCGTGCTCGATCTTGAGCCGCTCGATCCCGATCTTGTCCTCGATGGTTTTAAGGTCGGCCAGCCCCTGCCGGATGTCGAGCTCGAAGGAGCGCCGGACGTCCGCTTCCTGCTCCTCGACGGTCCGGAGGGCGACCTCGGACTGGGCGACTTGGGCGGCCGTCCTTTGGCCGTCGAAGACGGGATAGGATACGGCCAAGACGGCGTTCCAGTTGCCGCGGATCGTGTCGATATTGGGCATGAAGCCGTTCTTGAACTCGTAGTTGAAGGCGGCGACCAGATTGGGCTTGTTGGCCGTCTTAGCCAGGGCCATCTGGGTTTGGACGAGGGCCTTCTGGTTCCGGAGCAGGCGGTATTCGATCCGCTGGGCCGCGGCTTCCTGGACGAGGGCTTGAGCGTCGGCCGCGACGGGCTCGAAGCGTTGCTCGCCGTCGCAGACGAATTCGCGGTCGAGCGGCCGGTCGGCGATCCGGTTGTAGGTCATCATGAGCTTGCGGACCGAGTTGCGGATATCGAGCTGCTGGCCGTGCAGGGAGCTGATCTGGACCTGTACCAGCGAGATCTCGAAGTCCGAGGCGATCCCGGCCTTGTAGCGCTCTTCGAGGGTAGCCAGCTTCCGTTCGAACAGGCCGAGGGTTTCGTCAAGGACCTTGAGGGTTTCATCGCTGAACAGGACGCCGTAGAAAATGGGGACGACCTGGTAGGCCAGGGCCTGCCGGGCCAGGGCGACGTTGTCCTGACTGAGGGCGACGCCCGCCTTGCTCAGCTCGACCGCTTTCTCGATCCGTCCCCAGGTGAAGAGAGGCTCGGAGGCGGACAGCCGGAAGCTGTAGTTGTTGGGCGAGACGAACTTGAACTCCTGCATCTTGCCCTCAATAGGGAAGCTGAACTTGCTGACCAGGCTTAGCCGCGTATAGCTCGAGGCGAAATTGACCTGGGGATAATAGAGGCTCTTCGCCTCCTGGACCTTGAGCTCGGCCCCGGCGACCGCCTCGCCCGCGATCTCGAGGGCGGGGCTCGACCGTACGGCCTCGTCGACGAACTGCCGGAGGGTCAGGCGGTCCTGGGCGGACAAGCTCAGGACGGAGACGCAAAAGACTGCCCAAGCTGCAGCGGTTGTTCTTTTAATGAGGTAACATGATAGCGAAACGCACCTCCCTGACGGGTAATGCTATGATAGATTACACGTCGACTCAAATTCTTTTAAGGAGGTGCGCAAATGTATTTTATAGGCGTCGACCATCAC
>JALHUR010000412.1 GCA_022867325.1 Candidatus Aminicenantota bacterium
CCAGGACATCGAGGATGTGGTCAAGCTCTTCAAGAAATACAAGTTCATGGCCCTGCCCGTCGTGGACCGGGACGACCGGCTCCAGGGCATCATCACCCTCAAGGACATCATCCAGGAAACCCTCGAGGATTAGGCGCCCTTACGGCTGCTTATCCGTTTTAGCGGCATCGGCCAGAAACATCCGGATCGTGTCCCGGCTGTAGGGGTGGACGATCATGCGCCGGAGCAGGTCCGGAGGGACCGTCACGTCATGGGCGCCCGCCTCCAGCCAGAGCACGACGTTGAGGGGTTCGCGAATCGACCCGGCGATGATCCGGGAGGTCAGGCCTTGGCCTTCCAGCACCGTCCGGGCGCGCCGGATCTCTCCGGCCGCTTCATAGCCCATGTCGTCGATCCGGCCGCCGAACAGGGAGACGTAGGTCGCCTGGGCCAGGGCCTCCAGGGCGGCCTCGCCGCCCGTGATGCCGCACCGGCTCAGGATCGTCGGGTTGGTCGTCACCCCGCGGATAATCCCCATGGACAGGAACCGCTCCGCCTCATCAATGCGTCCCGAATCCAGGAAAACGGCCATCAGATTCTCCTTTCCCCGCGGCGGCCGGACGGTTCCGGTCGGGCGTCTCGGACCTCTCATCGAATCACGACCGGCACATCGAGGACGCTTACTCCGGGAAAGCCGGGAAAGGGAAATCGTGAACGTCCTCGTCGATACCAGCGCGTTCCTGGCCGTACTCGATCGAGACGACGCAAACCACGCCGCCGCCGGGGCGGTCTGGGAAAACCTGAACCAAGGCGAGAGCGGGCTTGTCTTCCATAACTATGTCATGGTCGAGACGTCGGCCGTCATCCTGCGCCGGTTGGGCGTGGAGGCCCTTCGCGTTTTCGAGCGGGACGTCGTGCCGGTTCTTGAAATCGTCTGGGTTCCCCGGGAGATCCACGAGGCGGCCGCGGGCGCCCAGCTGGTCGCGGGCCGGCGCGACCTGAGCCTCGTCGAATGCGTGAGCTTCGAGGTCATGAGGAGGACGGGCCTCAATACGGCCTTCGCCTTCGACCGGCATTTCGAGGAGTTCGGGTACGAGCGAATCCCGGTTTGACGAAAATAGGGCGGCCGGTCCGCCACAAAGCTTCACGGGCGGTTTTTGTCTAATTGAATGTGAACGAGCAACAGGCTGGAAGGAGACAATAAATGAAACGGTCAGGGGCTCTTGTCTTGATGGTTATGTTGGGATTCCAGGCGGTCGCGGGGGCAGCCGCGGCCTCATCCCTCGGACAGCGCCGCAGGCCGCCGCGCCGGACGGTCGTCGTGGTCCAGAAGAGCTGGCCCCTCCACCGCCCGCTCCGCCATGTCGTCGTCCGCCCCGTCCGCGTCGCATTCCGTGTCCACCCCGTCCGATTCCTGCCCGCAGTCGCCTGGGCGGGATTGGTGGTGGCCACGGCTCCGCACCGCGACCTCCTCATCTGGGAAGACGGCGAGACCCTGTCCGGCGCCGAGGATTGGACCGAATTCACTCTGAACTGCGACAACTCGGGCAGGCGGCTCTGGCTGGAGGTGGTCGCGGGCCGCGTCCAGTTCGACTGGGCCGAGATCGTGTTCGAGAACGGCGACGCCCAAGTCGTCGACATGAACGAGTGGGAGCGCGGGCCCGGCCACTACGAAATGCTGAACTTTACGGACGGCCGGCGGGTGGACCATGTCAGGGTCATCGCCCGGGCGGCAAGCGACCAGGCGCGGGTCGTGCTTAAGATGGAAAAATAACGAATCTTCCGCTGCCTCCGCTTTCGCCTTGACACGCTTCGCGGGCTGAAGATATGCTTGAGCCCAGGAGGATACCTCATGGCGCCAATAATCCCGCTCGCGTCCTTGCTCATCGGTATCCAGCTATTCCTGGGAGGCCTGCCGCGCGGCGTCGGCCCCGGATCGGGATCGACCTGCCCGGTGGATTCCGTCGGGAGCGCCGTCTGGGTGAAAAAGTTCGATCTTGGCTATAACCCTTGGCCGGATTTAAACTATGGGATCCCTTTGGCCGGCGGCGGATGCTTGGCCGTAGGAGACGTGGGCCCTTTATCCGGTCCCGACGGATGGATCTTACGGTTCGGCGCGGCCGGGACGATCGAAAAACAGGGGAGCTACGCCATCCAGAAGAACGGCAGGCTACAAGCGATCGCTCCGACGGCTGATGGCGGCTACATCGCGGCCGGCCGGATGAATTTCGACGAGTACGGCAAGGGTGGCGACGGCTGGCTGATGAAGCTGGACAAAGACTTGATCCCCAAATGGAATAAGACCTATGCCCGGGGCGAACGCCATATCAATTTTGAACAGGTGGCCTGCTTGCCCGACGGCGGATTCCTGCTCGCCGGCCTCTACTCCGGCGCGTACGACTCCCTGATCGCCAAGACGAATTCAACCGGCGGGGTTGTCTGGGCACATGAATTCGCGGGTGCCATTTTCTACGCGATGATCCCGACTCCCGATAAGGGCCTTCTAGCGCTGGTGACGGTCTTCGGCGAATCGGATTGGCTTCCGGCCCTGATCAAGTTGGACTCGATGGGAAAGGTCAAGTGGGCCAAGCAAAGCGATGAACACTGTACATTCTGGTCGGGCTTTGCGACATCGAGCGGGGATTTCATCATAGGCGGGACGTCGGCATCCGGAAACATGGTGATGAAAGTTTCGGGGGGGGGCGCCATCAAGTGGCAGTCCGCGTTCGGCTCCACCTTCAGCCGTATGTCCAAGATCTTCCCGGCTCCGGGCGGAGGCGCCTATTTCGTTACCCCCAACAGTTGGAACCCGACAACCCAGGTCGTCATCGCTAAAGTGACGGGCACGGGCGCGCTGTCCTTCGCCCGGGGATACGCGCCGTTTACCCAGGGGTTCCAGGAATCGGCCGATCACGCTTTTCAAGCGACGGACGGCTCGATCCTCATGCTCTGCAACCATGTTGCGGACACCGCGATCGTCCGCTTCGACGCCAACGGGAGGACGGACCCGAAATGCACGCCATTCCCGATCAAATATAAAAGGACCAACCCGAAGTTGGCTCTGGAAAATATCAATATAACTCCAAAGAAAGTGAAACTAACGGTCAAAACGGCGAAGGTCACGCGCCAAGCGACAACGGCCCGGCTGGAAGCCGCCTGCAAGTAACATGAAGGCCAAGAGCAAGCGGACAGAGGCCTGGCAGCTGGACACAAAGCGGCCTGCGGCGGGACGAAAGTCGAGCCGGAGGGCGTTCTGCCGGACGGCCACGTTGGCGGCGCTGGGCATGTGGTCAATCTCCGAATTGATAGGGGGCGAAACCCGAGGCAAAGGCGCCGGCGCTTCTCCCCTCCCCGCTCCGGGATCAGGCCGCAAGGAGGAAAGCATGGAGAAACAGGTCAAGGCCGTCACGGCCAAGGTCATAAGCGTCAAGGGGGAATGCGGAGTCCACAAAGCGGGCGACGTCTGCACCTTCACGGCGGATGGCGTCCAGGGCAAGGTCTGCATCCACGCCATGTACAGCATGCTGCCCAAGGTTTTCGCCATGATGTACGGCGCGAAATTCCCCTGGCTCCAGAATCCGGACGTCGCCAGCCATGCCTGCCCCGACGGCGCCAATCCGGTCATCTTCGAGATCACCCGGATCTACGAGGGCTGAGCCTCCCCCCTTCCCCGATCGCGAGCTCTGAGAAAACCTCGCCCGGGATCGAGTCTATACCAAAGAATCGGCTCAAACGGCCAGAATGGAAAACCGCTTGAATCAGAGTGTGTAATTATGTATATATGTATATGTGGAACATAAAAAAATGAAACGGGTCAACATCATTCTCGAGGCGGACCTTCATGACCGGGCCAGGATCCTGGCCTTCGTAAGACGCAAGAGCATCTCGAAAATCGTCCGGGACGCGCTCAGGGAATGGCTGGCCAGGAACGCCGACACCAAGACCGAGATCCTCCTCGCCGAAAAGGATGAGCGGAGGCTTCTTAAGATCCTGGAATCCGGCGAGTTCATTCCTTCGGAAAAAGCCAAAAAGTCCCTCGGGCTAAGAACCCGGCCTTCTGTCACCTCAAATCCGTGACCAGAGCGCCGTGGCCGGCCGACTGCATCGTCCGGTTGAAGGCGGGGATGACCTCCCTCAGGAGTTTGTTATATTCTCCGCACGCCTCGGCCAGCCGACCCTTAAGGATCTCGTAGACCTCGAGCTGCTGGGCGGTCGGGCCGAAGTCCTCCGTGTTGCGGATGTCGCCCGCGCCCGTTCCGACCTCGCCCGAAAACCAGAGGAGCTTCGAGTAGAGCATCATCTCCTCCCGGTAGCTCTTGGGATCCGAAGCGTGAAGCTGGCGTTGGAGGAGCTTGTTCTCGACGGCCATGAACCTCGCCTGGGTTTCGGCCAGGGCGGCCCGCAGCGCGGCGCCGTCCTTCGTCCGCTCCAGGGCCTTGGCGAGGTCCTCCATCTGTTTGCCGATCCACTCGAGCCGGTTGATCATGCCCACGACCTCGTTGAGATCCTGGACGGCGGCCGCCCAGAGACGGGCCATGTCCCTGATGTCCTCGACCGTGCCCCGCGAGTTCGGGTCCTTGCGGACTTCGAGCGTCTGCGCCGATTCCTTCCCGTCCACGACGAGCTTGACCGTGTAGGTTCCCGGCGCCGAGAGCACCCCCGCCTGCGGTTGCTGAATCCCCCAGTGGAGGACGGGTCGTGTCTCGCGCCCGCGGAACCGCTTTTCCTCCCAGACATGGGGATGGAAGGAGGGCGTCGTCCGCAGCTCGATCTGGCGGAGCGGCTCGTGGCGTAAGTTCCAGACGACCCGGTTCAAGCCCTTGTTGGCCGGCCCGCGCAGCGTCCGGACCTTCGTTCCCGCCTCGTCGTAAATCTCGACGAGCGGCGCGCTCTTGGGAGCCGCCTTGAGATAATAGTTGATCACGGCTCCGTAGGGCGCGGGCTCGATCCGGGTCTGGTCGTTGGGCGGCTGGTCGACGCTCTGCCGTTCCTTGAACCGGTAGGCCGGCCGGGGCTTGAGGAGCGCCGCCTCAGGCGCGAGTGCCGTGGCGCCGGGCGCAATCTCCCGGAGCGGCGTAATGTCGTCCATGATCCAGCAGCCGCGGCCGTTCGTGCCGACGACGAGGTCGTTGAAGTGCTCCTGGATCGCGATCCAAGTGATGCAGGCCTGGGGCAGGTTCGACTGGAGGGGATGCCAGGTCGCGCCGTCGTCAAACGAAACGTAGATCCCGTTGGCCGCCCCGGCGAAGATCAGCCCCTTGCGGACCGGGTCCTCTTTAATGGCGCTCGTGTAGCTCAAGACAGAGCGCGGGATGCCGGCGTCGATCCGCGTCCAGCTCCGGCCGTAGTCGGCCGTCTTGAACAGGTAGGGGTCGCGGATGTTTTCCTGATGGCCGTCGACCGCGAGGTAGCAGCGGCCCGCCTCGTGGCGCGAGGGGTCGATCATGCTGACCGTGCCCCAGGCCGGTAGCGCGGGCGGTGTCACGTTCGTCCAGGTTTTGCCGCCGTCCCGGGTGAGGTGGACGAGGCCGTCGTTCGAGCCCGCCCAGACGACGCCCGCCTCGAGCGGCGACTCGGCGATCGCGAACAGCGTGCAGCCGTACTCGACGCCCAGGTTGTCCTTGCTGAGCCCGCCAGAGCTGCCCAGGCGGCTCTTGTCGTTCCGGGTCAGGTCGGGGCTGATGACCGTCCAGTGTCGACCGCCGTCGGACGTGACGTGGACGTACTGGCTTCCGACATAGACCTTGGCGTGGTCGTGGGGGGACATGGCCATCGGGTGCGTCCAGTTCCAGCGGTACTTGAGGACGCCGGCCGGCGAGTCGAGCGACTTCTCCGGCCAGTGGTTGACGCTTCGGACGAGGCCATTCCGCCCGTTGAAGATCTCGACCGTCCCCGAGTAGCAGGACCCCCAGACGATGTCGGGATCGGCCGGATCGGGGTATGAGAAGCCGGATTCGCAGCCGCCCATCGAGACCCAGACCGGGTCGAAGGCGCCGTAGTCCGGGTAGGCCGGCCCGCGCTTGGAGGTCGAGTCCTGCATGTTGCTGTAGACGAGGTAGGGCACGCGGTTGTCGACGGCGACGTGGTACATCTGGCCGATCGGGAGGATGACGCGGCGCCACTGGCGGCCGCGGGTCGTGGTCATGCTGATGCCGCCGTCGTGGCCGATCATCATCCGCTCGGCGTCGCCCGGGTCGGCCCACATGTCGTGGCAGTCGCCGCCGCCGCTGAAGTTCTCGATCGAGTCCCCGCCGTCATAGGTCACGTACATGGTGTTGCAGGGGAAATAGACGGTGTTGTGGTCGTCAGGAGCGACGCACATCCGGGTGTAGTAGTGGGGCCGCTCGTTGATGCGGCGCTCGTGGGAGACGACGCGCCAGCGTTCGCCGCCGTCGTCGGAGCGCCAGAGCGAGCCGCGGTCGCCCGTCTCGATCAGGGCGTAGACGCGGTTGGAGTTCGTGGGCGCCACGGCGACGTCGACCTTGCCGACCTCGAACTCGGGAAGGCCGCGGCCCTTGATCCGAGTCCAGGTGTCGCCGCCGTCGCGCGAGACG
>JALHUR010000413.1 GCA_022867325.1 Candidatus Aminicenantota bacterium
ACAAGTACAGCCTGACCTCCTTCGAACGCTGGGAGGAGGAGATCGACGTCGAGAGCTTTTTCGGGACGATCTCGAGCACGAAACGGGTCCGGGAAAAGGACATCGGCGAGCTCCTCAAGGATCTGCGCGCCATCCGAAAGGATACGGAGACGCTGGCGGCCGAACAGCGGACCAAGGCCACCGCCCTCCGTCTCGAGGGCCGGAGCCGGGACCGCCGCTCCCACTTGGTCGAGGTTCACAAGAAGTTCGCCCTGCCCTTCGTCTGCGTCATCTTCTGTTTCCTGGGCCTGCCCCTGGGCGTTTCGACCCGCAAGGGAGGCCGGACCTCGGGCTTCACCGTCAGCCTGGGCGTCATCCTGGTTTACTATATCCTGATCACGGCCGGCGAGAAAATGGCCATGGACGGGCGTCTGGCGCCCTGGCTCGGGATGTGGGGGCCGGACATCATCCTGGCCGCGGCCGCCGCCGTCCTGTTCGTCCTGGCCCTTCGGGAACGAAGCCTGCTTCCGCGCGGGCGCGGCCTGAGCCTCCGGGTTTTCGCGCGGAAAACCGGCCGGGACGCCGCGAAGGGGCCGAGGCCCCGGCGGCGGCGCCGGTTCCTGGTTTTCCCCAACATCCTCGACCGCTACGTCATGCGCAAGTACGCGGGCATTCTGGCCCTGGCCTTCCTGAGCCTTCTCCTCATCTCGTTTATCGTGACCTTCTTCGAGCGGATCGATAAGGTTTATGAGAACGGGAAACCGCTCGGTCTCCTTTTCCAATTCATAATCTTCAAGACGCCCGAATTCGCGACCTACGCCCTGCCGATCGCGGTCCTGATGACCGCCCTGTTGACGATCGGATTCCTGACCAAGTTCAACGAAGTGACGGCCATGAAGGCCTGCGGGATCAGCATCTACCGGGCCGCCGTCCCGGTCGTCGTCCTGGCCGGACTGCTCGGCGTCGCCGCGCTGATCGTCCAGGAAAGGCTCCTCCCCCCCGCCAACAGAAAGGCCGAGGAGATTTGGAACCGGATCACGGACGCGCCGGTCCTCAATGCCGGCTCGGTCAACCGGCATTGGGTCCTGGGCCGGGCCAAGAATCGGATCTACCACTTCGGCGCCTTCGACCCGAGATCCGCGTCTTTCAGCGGGCTCTCCGTTTACGACCTCGACCCGGCCGGTTGGACGCTGGCCAAGAGGATCGGCGCCGAGAAGGCCGTCCTCAAACAGGGAACGCTTTACCTGTCCAAGAGCTGGGAGCGGGATTTTTCGGACGAACGGTCCGTCGGCTACGTCGAGAACCGCGAGGCGGTCCTGCGCGGCGTCGAGGACAAGGCTTTTTTCCTCAAGGAGTGGAAGGACCCGTCCCAGATGACCGTCCGGGAGCTCCGCGCCTACATCCGGGAGATCGCCGATCTCGATTTCGAAGTCGTCAAGTTCAAGGTCGACCTGGCCGCCAAAATCGCCTTCCCCTTCGTCAGCCTGGTCATGACCCTGCTCGGCCTCCCCTTCGCCTTCACGATGGGGAATCGGGGGACGCTGGTCGGGATCGGGACGAGCATCGTCATCGCCATGGTCTTCTGGGGGGCGATCGGCGTTTTCAAGAGTCTGGGCTATCTCGCCATCCTGCCGCCCTTCCTGGCGGCCTGGGGCCCGAACCTCGTCTTCGGGCTGGCCGGTCTTTACCTGCTCTTTCGCCTCCGGACTTAGCGGGGCGGCCTACATTTTATATTTTCCGAAGTCCTCGGGCTTGAGGCCCTCCAGCCACTTCTTGAGCCGCTCCGAACCCTCCAGGTTCTCGTCGAGCTTGAGGCTCTGGGCTTTCTCGACGACGTCCTCCTCGACGAAGATCGGGGATTTCATGCGGAGGGCGAGGGCGATCGCGTCGGAGGGCCGGGAATCGATGACGAGGAGATCGCCCTTGGCGCGGCAGAGGAGGAGGGCGTAGAAGGTGTTGTTGCGGACGTCGGTGACGACGATCTTCTCAAGGTCGATTTCGAGCTTGTTCAGGAAATTTTTCATCAGGTCGTGGGTCATCGGGCGCGGCGTCGGTATGTTCTCGATGGTCAGGGCGATCGCGTTGGCCTCGAAGACGCCGATCCAGATCGGCAGGATCCGGTCGCCGGAGGGATCTTCCAGGACGACGATGGGCATCTTGGAGATGGGGTCGACGACGAGGCCCTTGATCTTCATCTCGATTTGCATCCGGAACTCCTCTCGGCGCGTTCTTGTTCTAATATAAGGCCCCCCCGCGGGGTTGTCAACCCTTCGACTCTCATGGAAGCCATGAGAGTCGAAGGGTTAACCCTGAGCCCACTCAGCCCCATCTCCTCTCAAGGGGCTGAGTACAAAAGTGTCGCTTCTCGTCCCCGCCTTGAAGCTCCACGGACTTACGTCCGTGGAATCAGACCAAGGCAGGCTTTGGAGCGCACTCATAAGCCGTTTCCGGCTTATGAGTACAGGCGGAAGCCGCCGTCGGCGAACGGGTCAAGGAACGGGGAGGAAGAGAGGGCTTTAGAACAGGTTGAGCTGGCCGTTGGAAGCCTCGTCGCCGCCGCCCTCATCGGTCAACAGGCTGATCCGTCCGTACTCGCCGTCGTGGCCGGGCCGGATCCGGACGCGGCCCTGCCGCATCCGTTCGACGCCCAGCCCGACCGCGTCGGGCTGGAGACGCCGGAGCTCGTCGGCCGGGATCTCGGTCAGAATCCGGCGCTCGTTGCCGAACTCGTTGAGAAACCGGAAATAGAGATCCCGGACGCTCCGGCACTCGGCCGACTTGCCCAGCGCTTCGGCGATGATCTCGTTGAGGGGGACGACGTTCTTGTAGGGGATGCGGCCGGGCGGCCGGACGCCCTCTTCCCGGTCGGCGAGCTCCTCGACGCGGTGGGCGACGCCGATCGTCAGCTTCTTCCCGCAGCGGGGACAGAGGTCCTTGTGATGGAAGGATTCCCGGGGGGCGAGGACGACTCCGCACTTGCGGTGGCCGTCGTAGTGGTACTTCCCCTCTTCGGGAAAAAATTCGATCGTGTACAGGAATTTGGCGGGGTCCTTGGAACGGAGGGCGTCGACGAGGCCTTTGTAGCTGAAGTCGGCGTCGAAGACGTTGGCTTCGCGTCCGATCCGGGACGGCGAGTGGGCGTCGGAGTTCGAAATGAGGGCGAAGCGGTCGAGGGCCGACAGCCGCCAGTTCATGGCCGGGTCCGAGGAGAGGCCGGTTTCCATGGCGAATAGATGCGTCGTCATCTCCTCGAAACAGTCCTCGACGGCGTCGAATCCCGAGTTGGCGCCGAACAGGGAGAACCAGGGCGTCCAGATGTGGGAGGGGACGATGACGGCCGACGGGCAGAGGTCGGCGACGATCTTGACGAAGGGTTTGACGTCCATGCCCAGGATGGGCCGGCCGTCCGAATGGAGGTTGCCGACGGCGCCCAGCCGGGCGTTGAGCTTGTCGACGGACTCGAAGTCGGGCGCGAAGACGAGAAGGTGGATCTTGCGGACTTTGCCCTTCTTGGAATAGATGAAGCTGATCTCGGCCGAGAACAGGAACCGGACGTCGCGGGCCGCGGCCGCGAAGGGGCGGAGCTGGGGGTCCTCGGGCGGCGTCAGGCTCTTGAGGCGGAAGAAACCGTTGCCGGCGGATTCGAGCTTGGCCTTCATCAGGAACAGCCATTCGGGATGGGTGAAGTCGCCGGTCGCCAGGAGCGTGATCCCTTTGGCGGCGGCCCAGCAGGCGAGCTGGTCGAGGGTCATGTCGCGGGATGTCGCCCGCGAGAATTTCGAGTGGATGTGGAGGTCGGCGACGAATTTCATCTTTGAAGGTTTCAAGTTTATAGAAAGACGCGCGATATTGCAACAATCCCCGCCGGAGAAGCGCTATACCGGATGAAATCGAAATGTTGAAAACCGGATGGGGAGGGAGTAGACTAGATATCCGAATCGGTCCTTCGATCGGCGCAAGGCATGAACGGACGCGGATGCATCAAGAACGTAGGAAGACGGCTGGCGCCGGCCTGTCTGCTCTTTCTCTGCGCGGGATTCGGCCTCGCGGCCCAAGACGGGTTGGGGACCGCCCGTCTGGCGGGCGAAGTCAAGGACGAGGCCGGCCAACCGCTGTCGGGCGTCAAGGTCGGCTTGATGCATCTCGAATCCAACACCTTCCGCGAAGTTGTCACGGACGGGAAGGGAAAGTGGGCCATCCTCGGCCTCGGGACCGGCGTCTGGAAGATGACCGTGACCCTCGAGGGCTATCGTCCGAAAATCATGGAAACCCACGTCAGCCAGCTCGGCAGGAACGTCACCGTCCAAACGGTCCTGAGAAGAGCCCGGCCCAAAGAGCCCGCCTTTGACGCGGACATCGAACTCGTCGAGCGGGGCAACCGGCTGTTCGAGGAGAAGAACGCCCGGGAGGCGCTCCTCCTCTACCGGGAATTCCTGGACAAGCATCCCAAACGCTTCCAGGTCCATTTCAACATCGGCAATTGCCACAAGGAGCTGGGCGAATACGATCAGGCCCTTGTCGAATACGGCCTGGTCCTCGACAAGATCCGGGAAACCAACCCCGAGATGATCGGCGACGCGATGGCGACCAAGACGCTGGCCGCCATGGGCGACGTCGCCCTCAAGAAGGGGGACCCGGCCTCGGCCCGGGCCGATTTCGAGAAGGCGCTCGCCATCTACCCGAAATACGCGAACCTGCCCCACACCATCGGGGAGATCTATTTTTCCTACGGGATGTTCGGTGAAGCAATTTCGTACTATTCGTTGGCGACCCGGATCAAGCCGGACTGGCCCGAACCCTGGCTCAAGCTCGGTTTCTCCCATCTCAAAATGAACGAAATCGAAAACGCCGCGAAATATTTCGGCGTCTACCTCGAACGCGCCCCCCAAGCCTCCAACGCCGACGAAATCCGCAAGCTGCTCGATTCGCTCGGCAAGAACACCTCGGCCGGGTTTTCGCGCGACTATTTCTGGGAAATTTTCGAGGCCAGCTCCCGGCCTTTTCGCGCATATTCGTTGGATAGAGAAACCTTCCCGAGCCTGTTATAGAGGTCGGCCAGCAGGAAATAGCCCAAGGGCAGATCCCCGGCCTCCGGCTTGAGGTCGATCCCCTTTTGAACCAACCGGACGGCCTCCTCGGTATTCTCGCCCCGATTCATATGGATGCGGGCCAGGTAAAAATAGGCCAGAGGGAAATCGGGGTCGATCTCGATGCAGCGGCGCAGGGCGTCGAACTCCCGGGCCTCATCCCCCGTCTGGCGGAAGAGGCGGGTCAGGTTGTAGAGGGATTTGAAGGGTTTGGGGGAGTGGACGAGTTCTTCCTGGTAGCTGGAAATGGCCGACGCGATCTCCCCCCGCTTCTCGAGGAGCTGGGCCTGGTTGAAGTAGATATTGCTCAAGCGGGGGTTGAGCCGGCGGGCCGCGTCGATGTGCCGCTGGGCCCGGCCGAGGTCGTCTTTGACGATATAAATGGCGGCCAGCGTGTTGTGGGAGGACGCGGATTCGGAGTTGAGGGACAGGCACTTCTCGAGGTAGGGAATGGCGGCGTCGTATTTTTTCTGGAGAAAATTCATGTTCCCGAGCAGGAAGTAGAGCTGGGAGTCGCTGAAGCCCGACTTGAGGTAGTCGAGGACGAAACGCTCGGCCTCGGCGAACCGGCCCATGGCCAGGTAGGAGTTGGCGATGTTGATGACGGTGAAGGAATCGTCCGGCTTCTTCTCCAGGGCTTGCTGGAACGCCCGGATCGCCTCCTGATACTCGCCGAGTCTGAAGTGGATGTTCCCGAGCGAGAAATAGGCGTCGGTGATTTCGGGGTCCTCGGCGATGATCGTCTTGATGATTCTGATCGCCTCCGCGGCGTCGCCTTCGAGCCCCATCTCGCGGGCCCGGGATAATTCGTTGAAGATTCCGATCTTGTTGCGCGGGCTGGCCAGCCGTTTCCCCTTGAGCTTGGCCGGGTCGGAGAACGAGCCGATATAGCCGAGCGCGGCGAGCTTGGTGCGGGTTTCCTCGTCGATCTTGCGATAGTCGAGCTCGAAACCGCCCCGGGCGGCTTCGGCCGTGAAGGCGGTGGCTCGCTCGTTGAGGGCGAGGAAGACGGACCGCTCCTTCTCGATGATAGTGACCGCCTCGGCCGGATCTTGGGCCAGGTCGTAGAGTTCGGGCTGGGGGGAGAGGATGAGTTTGTAACGGCCGTCCCGGACGCTCTGGAGCTCGGACCAGCCGTAGTGGAAGCGGGGATAGAACGTCTCGGCGTAGGCGAGCCGCTCCGAGGGGCGGCCCGGCTTGAGGAAGAAGGGGACGAGGCTCCGGCCCTGGACCTGGGCGGGGGGGGCGAGGCCGGACATCTCGCACAGAGTGGGAAGGATGTCGGCCAGCGAGACTACGGCCGGCGAGACGACGCCCTGGAGCCGGGGGAAAGGCGTCACGAAGATGAGCGGAACGTGGATGGCGGCTTCGTAGATGAAGAAGCCGTGGGCGGCTTCC
>JALHUR010000414.1 GCA_022867325.1 Candidatus Aminicenantota bacterium
CTCTACGCGCAGGCGGTGGACGACATCAACAAGTCGCGCGCCTTCAAGGTCGCCGTCGATATTCCGTCGGGCCTCTCTTCCGACACGTTCCAAGTCATCGGACCCAGCGTCAAAGCCGACCTGACCGTGGCCCTGGCCGCGCCCAAAATCGCCCATATCTTCCCGCCGGCCGCCGATAGAGTGGGGGAGCTCGTCATCGCCGGGATCAGCGTCCCCGATTTTCTGTTCGAGGACCCCGGCCTGACGCTCGACTTAGTCGAGAGGAAGAACGTGGCGGTCTTCTTCCAGAAACGCAAAAGGGACACCCACAAGGGAAGCTACGGGAATCTCTTGATCGTGGCCGGATCGTGGGGCAAGACGGGCGCCGCGGCACTGGCGGGGAAGGCGGCCCTCAAGATGGGCGCCGGCCTGGTCACGGTCGCTACAGCCGGAAGCGCCCTCCCCGCGATCGCCAAGACCATGGACGAGCTCATGACCGAGCCTCTGCCCGAGACGCAGGAGCGGACGATCTCGGCCGCCGCCGTCCCCAAGATGCTCGCCCTGCTCAAGGGAAAGAACGGACTCCTCCTCGGACCCGGGCTCTCGACCCATCCCGAAACGGCCGAGTTCGTCATTTCTCTCCTCTCCAAGGTCAAGGTTCCCGTCGTCATCGACGCCGACGGACTGAACGTCCTGGCGCAACGTTTCGATGTCCTGAGCGCTCTGCCCAAACCCGCCGTCCTGACGCCGCATCCCGGCGAGTTCGCGCGCCTGACCGGGTTTTCGACCCAGGATGTCCTCGACCGGCGGCTCGAGCTGGTTCCGGCCTTCGCTAAAGAGCACGGCGTTTATCTCGTCCTCAAAGGTTTCCGGACCCTGATCGGAGCGCCGGACGGACGGGTCTTCGTCAACCCGACCGGGAATCCGGGCATGGCCACGGCCGGGTCGGGCGACGTTCTGAGCGGGATGATCGCATCCCAGGTCATCCAGGAGAAGGACACGCTGGGCGCCGTTCTTTCGGCCGTTTACGCCCATGGGCTGTGCGGTGACTTGGCCGCCGAGAAAAACGGGGAGAAGACGCTGTCGGCCGGCGACCTCATCAAGTTTTTGCCCCGGGCGATCAAGGAGCTGGAGTGACTCAGGGCCGGATCCAAGCCCACAGCCGGAAACGGAAGCGGGAGATCCTGACCCGGTCGGAAGAGGAAACCTTCGAGTTCGCCAAGGGGCTGGCCGGAACCTTCCGGGGAACCGAGATCGTCCTGCTCGAGGGCGAGCTCGGCGCCGGTAAGACGATCTTCGCCAAGGGGCTGGCCGCCGGCCTCGGCGTCGCGGATACGGACCGCGTCTGCAGCCCGTCTTATACGCTCGTCAACGTCTACCAGGGGCGATGCCCTGTCTTTCACATCGACCTCTACCGGCTCGACAAGAGCCGCGAGGTCGAGGACTTGGGCTGGGAGGATTTCATCGGCGAGGGGGTCGTCATCGTCGAGTGGGCCGAGAAGATCCCGTTTCCGCTCGACGGCATCCGGGTTTCGATCGAGGTTGGCCCGGGGGACGAGCGCCGCATCACGATTAGGTCCTGACGCATTTCCTCCGGCCCCGGCCATCGCCGGATTTCTTTTGATTTTAAAGTCGGAAAGTGACAAGATAAATCCCTGGTCAGAAACTATTATTTGGGTCGATTCATGGAGGTGAAGATGAGATTTCGAGGAAAAGGATTGTCGTCTTTTTCGATCCTTCTCGCTTCGCTGGTCGCGATTGCCGCGGCTGTTAGCCCCCTGCCGGCCGCCGGCCAGGAGGACTATCTGCTCCTGCAGCAGCCCGCCTTGAATGAAAGACAGATCGTTTTTGTATTCGCAGGCGACCTGTGGAGCGTTCCCCGGGAAGGAGGAGAGGCGCGCCGCCTCACTTCGGGCCCCGGGCTGGAGAGCAGCCCCGCTTTCTCGCCCGACGGATCCCAGATCGCCTTCACGGGGGAATATGACGGCAACGTGGATGTTTTCGTCATCCCGACTGAAGGGGGCGTGCCTCGCCGGCTCACCTGGCATCCCGGCGCAGACGCGGTGCTGGGTTGGACGCCCGACGGAAAGTCCGTGCTCTTCACGTCGGGACGGGAAGCTTTTTCGCGGTTCAACGAATTATTCACCGTCGGCCTTGAGGGCGGACCCGTCGAGAAGCTCCCGCTTCCCCAAGGGAACGAGGGAGCGTTGTCTCCCGACGGAAAACGGATCGCCTATGTTCCTCACGCTCGCGCTTTCTACGCCTGGAAGCGCTATCGGGGCGGCCGGACGACGCCGATCTGGATCGCCGACCTGGCCGACTCCCGGATCGAGAAGATTCCGCGGGACAACTCCAACGATTTTTGCCCGATCTGGGCGGGGGAAAAGGTTTATTTTCTGTCCGACCGCGACGGGCCGGTGACCCTGTTCGCCTATAACCTGAAATCGAAGACGGTCAGCCGGGCCGTCGAAAACCGCGGCCTCGACTTCAAATCCGCTTCGGCCGGACCCGGCGCGATCGTCTTCGAGCAGTTCGGAGGCCTCTGCCTCTACGACTTGAAAAGCGGATCGAGCCGGCGCGTTCCGGTCTCGGTCCGGGGCGATATGCCGGAGGTTCGCGAACGCTATGAGAATGTCGGAAACGTCCTGACGGGCGCCGGATTGTCGCCGAACGGCGTCCGGGCCGTCTTCGAAGCCCGGGGGGAGGTCATCACCGTGCCCGCCGAGAAAGGGGACGCCCGCGACATCACCAACACCCCCGGCGTCATGGAGCGGAGTCCGGCTTGGTCCCCGGACGGAAAAACCATCGCCTATTTCTCGGACGAGTCGGGAGAATACGAGCTTCACCTCAAGCCCCAGAGCGGGACGGGGGAGTCGGTCAAGATCTCCCTGGGCGATAAGCCTTCTTTTTATTTCACCCCCGTCTTGTCTCCCGATTCGAAGAAAATCGCCTACCTGGATTGTCACTGGACGATTTGGTATGTCGACCTGGATTCACAAAAGCCGGTCCGCGTCGATAAGGACCTTTTCTGGGGCGGCTTCGACTACCTCGTCCCCGCCTGGTCGCCCGATTCGAAGTGGCTGGCCTATACCAAGCGCCTCGAGAACTACATGGGCGCCGTCTTTCTCTACTCGCTCGAGACGGGCCGGAGCGCCCAAGTCACGGATGGAATGAGCGACGCCAAGGATCCGGTCTTCGATACCGACGGCAAGTACCTTTATTTCACCGCGAGCACGGACGCGGGCGCCTCGCTCCAGCCCGATATCCACAGCTTTTCGCGGCCGGTGACGAGGTCCGTGTACCTGGCCGTCCTGAGCAAGGACGAACCGTCGCCCTTGGCGCCCGAGAGCGATGAGGAAAAAGGAAAAGAGGACAAGGGGAAAGAGGACAAGCCCGCCGATGACAAGAAGCCCGGCGACGCCAAGCCGGAGGCCGCGAAGGACAAGGCCGCGCCCGCGGTCAAGATCGACCTCGACAATATTCTCCAGCGAATCCTGGCCCTGCCTTTGCCCGCCCGGAATTACAGCGGGCTCCAGGCCGGAAAGGCCGGCGTTCTCCTCGCCCTCGAGTCGATCGCTCCCCTCCCCGGCGCGGACGGGCCTTCCGGAGTCACGGTCCACCGCTTCGACCTCAAGGCTCGCCGTTCCGATGTCGTTTTGGCCGGGGTCGATTTCTTCCAGATGGCCCAAAACGGGGAGAAGTACATTTTCAGCCAGGCCCGGCGCTGGTCGATCGGAACCCTGAAACCGATGCCTCCGGCCGGGGCGCCGCCCGCGCCTCCTTCCGCCGCGGGCTCGGGGGCGAACGTCCTGGCCACGGATTCGCTCGAAGTCCGGGTCGATCCGCGCGCCGAGTGGCGGCAGATGTATCGTGAGGTATGGCGCCACGAGCGCGAGTTCTTCTATGATCCGAATTTCCACGGCTTCGATATCGCCTCGGCCGAAAAGAAGTACGAGCCTTACCTGGAACACATCGTATCCCGGCGGGACATCAACTATTTGTTCGCGGAAATGCTGGGCGACATGAGGGTCGGGCACCTGGGCGTGGGAGGCGGGGACCTGCCCGATGTCAACCGGGTACCGACCGGCCTGCTCGGGGCGGATTACACCGTCGAGAACGGGCGCTTCCGATTCGCGCGCATCTACAACGGCGAGAATTGGAACCCGCGCCTCCAGGCCCCGCTGACCCAGCCCGGCGTCAACGTAGCGGTGGGGGACTACTTGCTGGCCGTGAACGGCCGCGAGGTTACGGCCAAGAACAGCGTCTATTCCTTTTTCGAGAACACGGCCGGGAAAAGCGTCCTCCTCAAGGTCGGACCCAATTCCGACGGCAAGGGCGCCCGGGAAGTGACGGTGGTGCCCGTGGCCGGCGAGACCGGCCTTCGCCATTATTCCTGGGTGGAGGCCAACCGCCGCTATGTCGATAAAGTCACGGGAGGGCGGGTCGCCTACGTGTACATGCCCGATACCGCCTTCGGCGGCTACACGAATTTCAACCGCTATTTCTACGCCCAGGTGGGCAAGCAGGCGGCCGTCATCGACGAACGGTTCAACGGCGGCGGGAACCTGGCCACCGACATCATCGAGCTCCTCCAACGCCGCCTGATGAGCCTGGTCGCCACCCGGGACGGGCGGGACGAAGTCCAGCCGCAGGGCGCCATTTTCGGCCCCAAGGTCATGATCATCAACGAGACGGCCGGTTCGGGCGGCGACGCCATGCCCTGGTATTTCAAATATGCCGGGGTCGGGTCCCTGATCGGGACGCGGACCTGGGGCGGTTTGGTCGGCCGCGCCTTCGCCCCCACCCTCATGGACGGCGGCTTCGTATCGGCTCCCAGCTCGGGCGTCTGGAGCCCGGAGGGGAAGTGGATCGCGGAAAACGTCGGCGTCGCGCCGGACATCGAAGTCGAGCGCAGCCCCGAGCTCGTTCGCAAAGGAAAGGATCCCCAGCTCGACAAGGCCATCGAGGTCGTGACCGCGGAGCTGGCCAAGAAACCCGTCCTGATGCCCAAGCGGCCGGCCTTTCCCAACCTCCACAAGGATAATAACAAATACTAAAATATTTATTAAGGAAACCGAGTTTTTTAAGAAAGGACGGAGGATGGCCATCGACCTGAAACAATTCATTCTCGAGGTCAAGGATTTTCCCAAGCCCGGCGTCGGGTTCAAGGACATTACGCCGATCGTCCAGGACGCCAAGGCCTTCAAGTGCGTCATCGACGAGATGGCGGCCTGGGCACGCAAGCGGAAGCCTGAAATCATCGTCGGGATCGAATCGCGCGGATTCCTGTTCGGTGCGGCCTTGGCCCACGAGCTCAAGCTGGGGATGACCATCATCCGCAAGAAGGGTAAGCTCCCCCGCGAGACGGTCTCGGTCGAGGCGCCCAACGAGTACGCCGTCGAGCATTTCGAGATACACCGCGACGCCCTCAAACCCGGTCAACGGGCGCTCATCGTGGATGACCTGATCGCGACCGGATCGTCCTCGACGAGCGCGATCAACCTCGTCGGGAAGCTCGGGGCGACCGTCGTCGGCTTCGCGGCCGTCGTCGAGCTCAGCTTTCTGGGGGGGGAGGCCAACATCAAAAAGGCCTACCCTGACGTTGAAGTGTTTTATCTCGTCCGTTATTGACGGAAGGCGGGGACCCCGCGGGGAGAGACTCCTATGATGAACCGGCTCGACCGATTCTTCAAGCTCTCGGAGCGCAAGACGTCCGTTCGGACGGAACTCCTGGGCGGGACGACGACCTTCATGACCATGTCCTACATCATCTTCCTCCAGCCGGCCATCCTGTCCATGACCGGCATGGACCGGGGCGCTGTCATGGTCGCAACCTGCCTGGCCAGCGCCGTCGCCACCCTCCTGATGGGGCTCCTCGCCAATTATCCGATCGCCCAGGCTCCGGCCATGGGCCATAACATCTTCTTCGCCGTCGTCGTCTGCGGCACCATGGGTTATTCCTGGAAGGTCGCCCTGGGCGCCATCTTCATCTCGGGGATGATCCAGATCGTCCTCTCGGTCGTCGGCGTCTGGGAGACGGTCATAAGCGCGGTCCCCGACGCCCTCAAGTATTCGATCCCGGTCGGGATCGGGCTGCTGATCGCCCTGGCCGGACTCGAGTACGGGGGCGTCGTCGTGGACGCCAAGGGCGCCCTGGTCGGGATCGGGGACCTGACCAGCCGTCCCGTCGTGCTCGCCCTCTTAGGCCTGGCCCTGACAGCCGTCCTGATGGCCCGCCGCGTCCCGGGTGCAATCTTGATCGGGATTCTGGCCACGGCCGTTCTCGGCATCCCTCTCGGCATCGTCAAGTATCGGGGTTTGGCCGCGGCCCCGCCCAGCCTCGCCCCCACCTTCCTCAAGCTCGACATCGCCGGCGCCTTCAACATGGGGTTGCTGACGGTCGTCTTCGTCTTTTTCTTCCTCGACCTGTTCGATTGCGTCGGGACCTTGATCGGCGTCAGCGCTCCGGCCGGCTTCCTCAAGGACGGGAAGCTCCCCCGGGCCAACCAGGCCGTCCTGGCCGACGCCATCGGCACCGTCGAAGGGGCGCTCCTTGGGACGTCCACAGTTTCGAGCTACATCGAGAGCGCGACCGGGATCGCCCAGGGCGCGCGGACCGGGCTGGCCAACGTCTTCACCGCCCTTCTTTTTATCGCGGCCCTGTTTTTTTCGCCGCTGGCCGCCATGATCTCGGGCGAGTACGTCGTCAAGGACATGGTCCTCCGGCCGGTCATCGCGCCGGCCTTGATCATCGTCGGCTACCTGATGATGAAGTCGGTGACATTGATCAACTGGGACGATTTAAGCGAAGCCATCCCGGCTTTTCTGGCCATTGTCATCATGCCGATGACCGTCAGCATCACGGAGGGGATCGCCTTCGGGTCCATCTCCTACTCGCTCCTCAAGCTCGCGACCGGGAAGGGCCGCCAGGTCCACTGGCTTATCTACTTCTTCTCGGCGCTGTTCATCCTCAGGTACATCGTCGAGTAGCGAGTAAGCGCCTTTCGGTGCCTTGACCCGTTCGCCGACGCTCAGCCCCGCCTTTCAGGGCGGGGCTGAGAAGCGACACTTTTGTACTCAGCCCCTTGAGAGGAGATGGGGCTGAGTGGGCTCAGGGTTAACCCTGAGCAAGCCCCGGCTTCCAGTACTCATAAGCCGGGAACGGCTTATGGGTGCCGGCATTCATGCACTCACGAACCGGAAACGGTTCATGAGTACCGGCGCTCCAATGAGCATTAGTCCGTGGAGCTTCGGCCGGGGAGCAGCCTTGCAGCACACATACTAAACCGTTTCCGGCTTAGTATGGGTACTGCGAAACGCCTGCACTCAAGGCTTCCATAAGTGTCGAAGGGTTGACAGTCGAATCTGTCAGGGAGTACGATTTCCGAGGATGGAGAAGAGGAAACATCCTTAGGAAGGGGGTTCCGACATGTTGTACCATCTGGATTCTTTGATTGCCTTCGTTAGCGTCATCCTGCTGGCCAGCCTGATCGTGACGGCCTTAACCCAAATGGCGATCGCTCTGTTTAACTTGAGGGGTCGAAACCTCATTTGGGGACTCAAGCGGCTCGTCGTCCAAATCGAGCCTTCTCTCGCCGAAGATGCCGATGCCGTCGTCAGGAAAATACTGACCAATCCCCTGATTTTCTCGGGTGGGGAGCTCAAGGGCTTTTGGGCCCGGTTCCGGAGGCTCCCCTCCGTCGTCCGGCGGGAGGAGTTCTCGCACCTGCTGGTCAAGCTCGCCGAATCCAAGGACGTCGATGAATTCGGTAAAGAGGCGGTCCAAGGATTGAGAGCCTTGGCCGCGGTCGATCCGGAAGAACTGAAAAAAATTAAAAAGCAGTTGGATGCGCTTCCGGCCGACTGGCGGGCGGCCGTCGAAAACGAGCTCAAGAAAGCGAGCGTATTCGCCTTCGACCGGTTCAAGGCGGCCCGGCTTAAGATCATGGAACTCGAGGCCTGGTTCGACCGTATCTCCGACCGGATGAGCCAACAGTTTTCCCGCAACTCGAAGATCATCTCCGTCGGTCTGGCGGTTCTTGTCGTCGTTTTCTTTCGGCTCGATTCGATCCAGCTTCTCAAGCGCGTCTATACCGACCAGGAACTCCGTGCCCGCTTGGTGGCGAGCGTCGACCAGATCCGGGAAACGGGGGATGCCGTCCTAGGAGGGCCCACGACCTATGACATGGCTTTTCAAGCCCTGAAGGGAAAAGTCGACGATCTCAAGATGCCGACTCAATCCATTCTCTCCAGGGAAAGCGCCGAGCTCTGGCTCCAAAACAATAAGCCTGCCGACATGGATTATGAAGAGCTGCTGAGTAAGTATAATCTGGATCTGTCTGAAGCAACGAAAAACAAACTCGGAGCATTGGGGGATGCGCTCAAGACGACGGGTGACAGGCTGAGCATGTTGAGCATGGAAATCTTCGGAAAAGGCCATGTTTTCAGGGGCATGGTCAGCAGTTGGCAAAGCGTCCTCGGGCGCATTATCAGCATCATCCTCCTCAGTTTGGGCGCTCCGTTCTGGTTCAATATGCTCAAGAATCTGACCAACCTCCGAACCCGCCTTATGCAAAACGAAGAGAAAGAACGATTAAAACGACAGGAAGATAAATAGCACAGGAATAATTATAATGGCTATTTTAAAGGAAAGGAGGGATCGATGAGAAAATCATGGATGGGTTTTCCGATTTTATTCATGGGATGTTTAGTCCTGTCCGTCAACGAGCTTCCCTCAACCTCCGTCTTGAACAAAGAACCCGATTTTGGAAAGATTCCCTTGTATTTCATACCTAATCGGGGACAGGCTGATCAGGGGGCGCTTTTTTATGCCAAAACATCCCACTATACATTATGGCTGACAACAGAGGGCTTGATTTTCGATGCTCCCCAGAAAGCGGGAGACTATGAAAGAGATGCGTCGAGATTGCTGTTTGTGAACGCGGATGAAAACCTTAAAGTTATGCCCCTTGAGGAGACCGAGCATCGCGTGAACTATTTTATTGGCGATGACCCGGAGGAATGGCGGACCGATATCCCTACCTTCCGAGCGGTTTTGTACAAGAGCATTTACAGTAATATCGACCTTAAAGTCTACGGCCTTGAGAAGCGGATTGAGTATGACTGGGTATTGAAACCCGGGGGGAAGCCCGAAGATATTCGGTTTCGCTATGACCGAATGCAAGCGACGAGGATAGACAAGGCGGGGGATCTAATCATCGAGGGCCGATATGGCCGGATCAGGCATCGCAAGCCGTTCGGCTATCAGATCATCGGCGGCCATAAGAAAGAAGTCGATGCCGGGTTTAAAATAAATGGGACGGATGAATATGGGTTCCGGGTCAACGACTATGATCCCGGCTATGACTTGATCATCGACCCCGTGGTCCTGGTCTATTCGACCTATCTGGGCGGCTATAAATCCGAGGAAGGCCGCGGCATCGCCGTTGACTCCGGCGGATCAGCCTATGTTACGGGTTATACGGGGAGCCTCAACTTCCCTGTTAAGAATGCTTATCAGGGAACGAGCTTAGGAGGCGATGCTTTCATAACCAAATTCTCCCCTTCCGGCAAATCCCTTGTTTATTCCACCTACCTGGGCGGCGCCGGTTTGGACCGCGCTGCCGCAATTGTTGTTGACAAGACAGGAGCGGTCTATATTGCCGGTAATACAAGAAGTAATAATTTTCCTACAAAGAACGCCTATCAGAAAACACTCCGCGGTTGGACCGATATCTTTGTGACGAAGCTGTCTCCGGGCGGAACAAGCCTCGTGTATTCAACTTACTTGGGCGGATCCGACAATGATGTGGAGTCCTCTGATGAAGATGTTAATGACATCGCCGTCGACGCCAACGGCGCGGCTTATGTCACCGGATCTACTACGAACACGGACTTCCCCGTGAAGAATGCCTATCAAAAGAAACACCGCGGTTATTATGATGTCTTTGTTACGAAGTTTTCGCCGAGCGGCAGCAGCCTGGTGTATTCCACTTATTTGGGCGGAACCGAGTACGATAGCGGCGGTAGTATATGTGTGGACAGCCAGAGAGCCGCTTACATCACCGGCTCCACCGAGAGCGGGGATTTTCCGGTCAAGAGCGCTTTTCAAAAAACGCTTTGCGGCTATCGCGATGCCTTCGTGACGAAGCTGTCCCCAGGCGGCACCCGCCTTGTCTATTCATCTTATCTTGGGGGATCCGGTTATGAGGAGTCGGGCAACGCTATATCTGTGGATAGCCGCAGAGCTGTTTTCATCGCCGGCCATACCAATAGCACGGATTTTCCCGTGAAGAACGCCTATCAGGGGACATACGGCGGAGGCTCTTATGACGCATTTGTCGCGAACCTGTCTCCCAGCGGCGCTGGCCTCGTCTATTCAACTTTTCTGGGGGGCTCCGCTGATGATTATAGTAGAGATATGGCTTTGGACGATCGGGGCGCCGTCTCTATCGTCGGCAGCACGAGCAGCACAAATTTTCCGGTAAAGAATGCCTATCAGAGCACTTACGGCGGCGGTTGGGATGATGCGTTTGTAGCAAGGCTTGCTCCAGCCGGCACAGGTCTTGACTATTCCACCTATCTGGGCGGATCCGATCTCGACTACGGCTACGGAATAGCTGTCGATAGCGGCGGATCCGCTTATGTCACCGGCATGACCCGCAGTCTCAATTTTCCCCTTAAAAACGCCTTTCAAAAATCCCTCCATGACCGCGAGGATGCATTTGTTACGAAAATTTCGTTGACCGCTAAATCAGGGCAAAGGCTGGCGCCTCCCGTCGCGAATCGGATACAATAAAGCCGAATACAGGACCGAACGGAGCAGGGAGGATCCATGAATCAACGAAGCGTCCTACGGGTTTGGCTACCGATCCTCGGCGCGATGACGGCGCTGAGCTGTGTCCCGGCCGCAAAAACTACGAAAGCAGGCTTCCTGCCCGCCGACCCCGGCCGGGTCGGTAAAATCCTGGCCCGCATGACGCTCGAGGAGAAGATCGGCCAGCTGGTCGCCTGCCGTTTCACGGGCGACTTTGCGAACTTCGGCTCGGCCGCCGTCAAGGACCTCGACTCCCTCGTCGTCAACCAAAAAATCGGCGGGCTCATCCTGTTCGGGGGAGAGGTCCTGGAGACGGCCACGCTGACGAATCACTTCCAGAGGCTGGCCAAGCTCCCGCTCCTCATGGCCTCGGATTTCGAGCGCGGGACCGGGAACCAGATCACGGGCGCGACGCTCTTTCCGCCTCTCATGGCCATCGGCGCCGCCGGCTCCGAGGAGCTCGCTTACGACATGGGGAAGATCACGGCGGTCGAAGGTCGGGC